>NZ_JBYFBZ010000007.1:0-81708 GCF_057652215.1 Soonwooa sp. T0.1_25
CTTCTAATTTACTCAAGACTTGCAGTATCAATGGCAGTTCGACAGTTGAGCTGCCGGATTTCACCACTGACTTACAAGCCCGCCTACGGACCCTTTAAACCCAATAAATCCGGATAACGCTTGCACCCTCCGTATTACCGCGGCTGCTGGCACGGAGTTAGCCGGTGCTTATTCATATAGTACCTTCAGCTACTCTCACGAGAGTAGGTTTATCCCTATATAAAAGAAGTTTACAATCCATAGAACCGTCGTCCTTCACGCGGGATGGCTGGATCAGGCGCTAACCCATTGTCCAATATTCCTCACTGCTGCCTCCCGTAGGAGTCTGGTCCGTGTCTCAGTACCAGTGTGGGGGATCACCCTCTCAGGCCCCCTAAAGATCATCGGCTTGGTAGGCCGTTACCCTACCAACTACCTAATCTTGCGCGTGCCCATCCTTATCCGATAAATCTTTCAATATTAACTGATGCCAGCCAATATATTATAGAGTATTAATCTTCCTTTCGAAAGGCTATCCTCTTGATAAGGGCAGGTTGCACACGTGTTACGCACCCGTACGCCGCTCTCAATCTTCCGAAGAAAATCTACCGCTCAGCTTGCATGTGTTAGGCCTCCCGCTAGCGTTCATCCTGAGCCAGGATCAAACTCTCCATTGTAATGTTTGTTTAATCCTTAAACTCTTGCTCAATTTAAAATTGACGCTTTGGTTTTTTTTCCTTACTTGGTTGTTATATTATTTATGTCAATGATCTCTTTTCTGTTCGCTTCCTCGGCTTCTCTAAATTCTGTCATCTGTCTGCCGATTTGCGAGTGCAAAAGTAATTAAAATTTCTAATACCCGCAAATGTTTTTTAATGTTTTTTTTCAAACACTCTAAAAACATCCTTCCGAATATTAAAGCTTATTTCTAAATAGCTCCTGCGCTGCTTGTCATTTCTGATTTGCGAGTGCAAAACTAAAAACTTTTTCCGAATCTCACAAATGTTTTTTCAAGTTTTTTTCCGTAACCCGAATTCACATTGTAGTGTATTCTTTTTATTTGTTTATAGTAACTTCTGCGCTGCTAACCACTTCTGATTTGCGAGTGCAAAAGTAGTTTCTTTAACCCTACCAATCCAAACTTTTTGTAAACTATTTCTTAATTTAATCTTAACTCACTTGTTATCAAATGAGTTTATTTTTCGTTTCATGTTTATTTTGTTTTAAGTTTAATTAAAATAGGGAACGTGAATTTCGGATCTGCCTTTATACTTAATAATCAAAAGAGATTTTATCACAAAGCGAAACTAAGGTTTTTAATTATCACTACTATTTTAAGGAAACCAAAGGCGCAAAGCTTAGTTACGTAATACAAAGTTTATTTGAAGTGGCGAGTTAACCACAAAAGAAAACATAAGATTTAACAACAACTTGTTTCTTATAATGCAAAACATAATTCATAATTCATAATTCATAATTCATAATTCATAATTCATAATTCTAAATTAAAAATCGGAAATCTAAAATTGAAAATCGTAAATCTTACTATTATCCTCCAACCGCAATAGGGATGGAAGCGGCATCCTTGGAGCGGAGCGAGGCGACGGTGTTACTGCGCGACGAAGGAGCAGCGTAACATAGACGGCCGAGCGAAGCTCACAAGATACAGCGGACAGCCCGACCGAGCTAGTAAGGACTTCAGAAAGGCGCGAGGATTGCCCGAAATAGAAAAAATAAAAATTTAAATTCTGCCTTGTTGCTTCAGCTTCCAATAGCGCAAAAGTCCAGAAACAGACATCCAACTTGGGTTCGCATATTCGTAAACTTGGATTTCTTCGGAAGACAATCCTTTTTTGCAAAGTTGATTTTGTGTATAGTCCATAAACTTTGGGGTAATTTCGTCAGGTGAAGTTCCGTTTTCGAAATAAGGTTTTATCCAATTTGCCCAATCATCCAAAATCGCCCGAAGCTCTTGCGTATGTTGTTTGGTGTTTTCTTGACGTCCAAAATGCGTAAGATAAAAAGCTTCTGCATTTTCGGCATCGAGTTTATCTAAAGACTGTTTCCAAAGCTCAATGTTGATGTCTGGCGGCGGACAAGGCGGAACGACAGGATGATTTCCGATTTTGACACCTCCCACATCGCCCGTGAAAATAACATTCCCAAGCCTATACGCATTGTGATGAATGGCGTGGCCAGGTGTGTAAATGGTTTTAAATTCGTGTTCTCCTATTTTAATAATATCATTATCGTCAACTTGAACAAGATTTTCTTCGGCAATCGGTTCCATTTTTCCCCAAAGTCGATCCATATCGTCGCCATAAATCATCTTGGCAGAATTCCATAACTTTTCTGGATTGAGCATGTGCAAATAGCCTTTCGGATGAACATAAATCTTCGCGCCCGCTTTCGCAAACTTCCAAGCGGCGCCCGCATGATCAAAATGAATATGCGTCAACAAAACGTGCTTAACATCATTAATATTGAAACCCGCTTTTTCGATAGCTGATTTTAAACGCTCGTAAGTGGATTCGGGACCCGACTCGATAAGAATTAAACCATCTTGACTTTCGATAAAAAAAGAACCAATCGCATGTGGCGTATTGAGAAATTGTAAATCGAGGATTTTGATATCTGACATAATTGAATTATTTTGGACACTCCAATTTACCAATAAAAAAGCCATCTACAAAACTTGCAGATGGCTTTTCTTTATTTTTTCGGACTCGCCTTTTTGGTTGTCGTCGTTTTCTTTGCTGTGGTTGTTTTTTTGGCAGCGGTCTTTTTAGCTGGAGCTTTCTTCTTAGTTTCAAAAGCTTTCGGATCTTGCTCTTTAATCCAAGCTTTCACCGTTTCCAAATCCATTTGTTTCAATTCTTCGGCATCGTATTTTTCACCGTCTGCTCTTTTCGGAATTTTAAGATTCGTTTTTCCGAATTTGATAAAAGGTCCCCAACGTCCATTTTCCAAAGCTATTTTTTCATCTTCCCATTGTTGAATGTAACGATTAGCTTCTTTTTCTAGTTTAGCATCGATTAACTCAACAATATCCGATTGCGAAAGATTATTAAAATCGTACTTTTTAGGAACATTCACATAAATCGATTTGTATTTAATGAACGGTCCAAAACGCCCAGTTCCTTTCGTTACCGGCTCGCCTTTATAGCTTGCAATTGGCGCATCGGCTTTTTGCTTTTCTTTGATAATTTCTTCGGCACGATCTTGATCAACCGATAATGGATCTTCACCTTTCGGAATCGAAATATAAGTTTCGCCCCATTTCACATACGGTCCAAAACGTCCAACACCAATCGCAACGGTCCGACCTTCATATTCATTTAATTCAAATGGAAGCTTGAACAATTCTAAAGCTTCTTCCAATGAAATTGTTGCAATATTTTGGCCACTCAACAACGAAGCAAAAATTGGTTTCTCTTCATCGTCTTGTTCTCCAATCTGAATCATCGGTCCAAAGCGTCCAATTCTCGCATGAACTTGTTTTCCCGATTTTGGATCAATACCCAAAATACGTTCTCCGGTTGCACGTTCCGCATTTTCTTCAACATCTTCAATTCTTGGATGGAATTTGGAATAGAAATCCGTCATCATTTTTTTCCAATCTTCAGAACCATCAGCAATTTCGTCAAAACTTCCTTCAACACGCGCCGTAAAGCCGTAATCTAAAATCTCTTGGAAATTGTCAATCAAGAAATCGTTAACAACTTCGCCGATGTCTGTTGGGACAAATTTATTTTTGTCGCCACCAAACTTTTCGTCCAGAACTTCTTTTTTGATCGCTCCTTTCGTTAGCGAAATACGAACAACTTCTCGCGTTTGCGGTTCAATCTCGCGTTTATCAACATATTCACGATTTTGAATTGTCTGAATTGTTGGCGCATACGTCGATGGACGACCAATCCCCAATTCCTCAAGTTTTCTAACCAAACCTGCTTCCGTATAACGTGCACTTGGCTTGGTGAATTTTTCTGAAGCTGTAATTTTTTTATAATCTAAAACTTCACCGATTTTAACTTTCGGAAGTAGCTTTTCGTTGTTTTCCTCATCGTCTTCCTCAGTTTTTACTATTCCGTAAGCTTTAAGGAAACCATCAAAAACAATAACTTCTCCTTGCGCTTCAAAATGCTGTGGCAAACTTGGATTTCCGATTTCGATAACGGTTTTTTCAATTTTAGCATTCGACATTTGCGACGCTAACGTTCGACGGTAAATCAATTGATACAATTTGCTCAATTGCGCATCACCAATTGTTTTAACACCAAAATCCGTTGGACGAATCGCCTCGTGCGCTTCTTGTGCAGACGCAGATTTGGTTGTATAATTTCTTGGTTGAGAATAATCTGCTCCGTATTCTGAAAGAATTTGCGCTTTCGCACCATTAATCGCTTCCTGAGATAAATTCACGGAATCTGTTCTCATATACGTGATGAAACCTTCTTCGTAAAGACGCTGCGCCAAACGCATCGTCGTGGTCACATTGTAACCCAAACGCGAAGACGCCTCTTGCTGCAAAGTCGAAGTCGTAAACGGTGCCGACGCAGAACGCGTTCCTGGCTTTGTCTCAACATTAAGAACTTTGAACTCTGTATTTTTTGCTTGTTCTAAAAAGTTTTCCGCATCGGATTCTTTATTAAAATCTTTTTTGAGTTTTGCAGCGATATCTTGTTTTTGATCATTTAGAAAAACTGCGTCCACTTTGAAACTTGCAGTAGGCTTAAAGCTTCTAATTTCTTTTTCTCTTTCTACGACAAGTCTAACGGCAACCGATTGAACTCTACCTGCAGAGAGCCCTGGTTTTACTTTTTTCCATAGTACGGGTGACATTTCAAAACCTACAATTCTGTCCAAAACACGTCTTGCTTGTTGTGCATTGACTAGATTTTGATCGATATCGCGAGGATTTTCGATTGCTTTTAGAATCGCATTTTTAGTAATCTCGTGGAAAACAATACGTTTTCTGTTGTCGGGTTTTAATTTCAGTTCTTCCGCCAAATGCCAAGCAATAGCTTCTCCTTCGCGGTCTTCATCGGATGCGAGCCAAACCATCTCGGCTTTTTTGACAGCTGCCTTCAACTCGGCAACCAATTTCTTTTTATCGGCAGAAACCTCATAATCTGGCGTGAAAGACGTCAGGTCGATTCCCATGCCTTTTTTCGGCAAATCCCTTATGTGACCGAAGCTAGACTTCACTTCGAAATCCTTCCCCAAGTACTTTTGGATGGTTTTTGCTTTTGCTGGTGACTCAACGATAACTAGATTTTTGGACATTCTGAAATTTTTTGCAAAAGTAGAAGTTTTTTATTAAATGAGATTTATTGTTTTAAATCATTTTATGAATCAGTTCAAAAGGAACAAAGAAAACCCGATACAACAAGCCTTCGAAAGTGAATCCTTTTCCTGACATTTCTACTCTATAAATAAGTGATATAAAAATAATTACAAAAGTAATAAGATCTATTTTATTAAGTTGAATTGGCGAATATTCCCAGATCGTTTTAGTTGGTTTAATTAAAACTGGAAACATGATAATAAGGAACATCATGTGGATATACATCCAGCGTCCCCAATCAATCGCTAAAACAAATAATGGCAGCGAAAATAGAAATGCTCCTAAAATCATCCACCCGACAATTTTACTGATTTTTTCAGTTTTTAAATAAAAAATAACATGAAAAACGCTAATAGCTACACTCAAAAAATACCAACGATAATCATCGAATGCGTTTTTAATATATTCTCTTTCATCAATATCCCAAAAGAAAATCCCTCGTGTGAAAACAACGCCGCGTTCTTTAAGAATTGCGAGCGAATGTCCTTCGTTGATTTCTTTTCCGAAAAGAACAATTAGAACTGCAGGTATAAAAACCGCAGCAAAGTATTTAAGATAGCGTTTTAATTCAAATTTTCTTTCTTTTAGATATAATGCGATTATAAAATAAGGAACAAAAAATAGCGCTATTTCGTGCAAAAACATGGTGATAAAAAGTCCGAGAACTATTATCCATTCTTTCGTTTTTGTGAGCTTATTATTGATTAACCAAAAAACTAACAACGCAAAAAGTAAGAATATAATAAACTCCTTTTTTCCGGCATAATCAACACAATTGAAAAGTCCAACGAATCCCACAGAAGAAAGCATTAGTGAGATATATCGCAAATCGAGTTTCCTATTTTTTATGATTTTAAAGTAAATTAAAAAGAAACTAACAATAATCGTTAACTGAAATCCAAAAACTAAATAGTTAAGCGGAAAACTTGTTAAGTCTTGCAATAAAAAGAAAAAACTTCCTGAAAGACCTCGTCTCTTAAATCCGCCATCTTGATAGTTAATCAACCAATCTCCAAGAATATAGCCGTCCGACTTTTTGTTGTGAAGAAACGTAAAAACTAATGTGTAAACCGCGGTCGCAATCGTTATAAGATATGCGATAAGTTTTAAGTTTAGTTTACTTAGAAATTTATGGAGCTTCATATCGTACAGTTATGGAAGAATCCAGTTTTTATATTTTTCAATTGTAAACCTTCCTTTACTAATGTTGTTAAATGATGAGAATACTAAAAAGTTAAAAATCGCAAGACACATGATAAACAGATGTATCAATCTTTTAGTTCCTTCATTAACCACATACATAGCATTTGGAATTATTAGATAAGAAACCCCAACAAATACCCCAGCTAATCTTGACGAAAAGATTGGATTATTTCTGAATATAAAATAGGAACAAATCGCTATCAATGCATACCATCTATGATATTCATAATAAGGGTACTTCTTTTTCATTGGCGTATCAAAAGCGAATAGAAAAAAGGTAACAATGGTCATCATAAGTTCGGGTAACCCAAACTCACCTCGTTGTCGTACGATAGTTTCGTTCATATAGCCGTTAAACCCCACGGAAACTGTTGCGTCAGCGGTCAAGTTTTCTAACCAGCTACCAAATATCCTATATACCTCAAATGGGGATGCAATTAAAGAACCTATTATCAGTAAAAACATCATGATTTTATTAAGCGGAATACGAACAATCCAATACATTGGTAAAAGTATATAACAAACACTATGCATTCCGCCTGCAATGTGAATAAACAGCAAATACATCCAAACTCTACGCTCCTTAATGTATCGCATTGCAAAATAAGCAATAAAAGATCCTAAATTTTGTCTAATCTGCCCGCTCTCACCAACGAAAAACCCCGGAATAAAAAATATCAACAAAAATGTAAAAGGATACATCGTGTTTTCCTCTACAAATTTGTTTTTAAATGTTACTGCAAGGGCTGCAACAACAAAGGTTAACATATAAAAAGGAAAGTTAAACATCTTCACCACTTTATTAATGAAGACAAAACCCCATTCCAATTCAACAGGATTAGGAGGTGTCAATCCTAAGGATTTTAGAAAAATACTCCAATAATCTTTTGTTTCCGACCAGTAATATATCCCTAAATAGCTTCCAAAGTCGGCACCTACATTATCTCTAAAACCAGCAAGAATAATAAAATAAAACCCTAAATAATAAAGATATTTTCTATTAATCTTCCCAGAATAGGCTTCATAAAAACTGCAGATCATCATGATAACCATTGCAACGATAAAGTAAGGGTGTAGTATATTCATATCGTTAAATAGTTAATGTCAAATCAGATTTAGAATTAATCGCAAAAATTACTACGATAATCAATATCGGCAAAAACAGTCTTGTTTCCCAAAACAACCCTACCAATACTACCATGAGCAGATAAGGTATAGAGAAAATTAAAAAATTAAAAAACACATTTCTGCGCTCTTTTATGTCAACAAATTTATTCAGAAGCCAAACCCCAACAAGTCCATATAACAATCCCAACAGATTAAAAGGACTCGTGAAATTTTGTTTTAAATAAACTCCTTCAAAAAATGTTGTTTCTTGTTTGATAATCATTGTTCTGAGTAAAACATAAGGAATTATAAACGAGAAAACCAAAATCAACACGTTGACAATCAAACTTTTATTCAGAGTTTTTAACTTCTTAAAATCTACAAATAATGCAGCAAAAAAAGCAATATTAAGACAAGCTGTTTCTCTAACAAATGTCGACACAAAAATCACAATAGCCGTCAAAATAACATACAAAGACTTCTGCTGCTCTTTAAACTTCAAACTAAAATACACACCTACAAGGAAAAACGCTAACGCAATAGAATCGCCATTAGTAGGCACATACTGCGTCATACAGGTTAAGAAAACAGCGATAATAAAAAGCAGCAAATTCTTCTGACTTTTAAAACCCGATCCTTCACTTACAACATTAATAATGCGTTCGAGAACAATAAAAGAAATTACAAAAAACAAGGCATTGGTCAAAAAAATACTATGATAATATATGCTCCCGTTTTTTACTAGAATAGGCTTAACAACCATTAAATAATTTTCCACAACAAAGTGAAGAACATTATTCATCGCAACACTTACATAATTTGGAATAATTCGATAAGCGTACACCGACGAAAATATAAAATCTGGTGGCTGCTCGAGATGTTTTATTTTAACATAGGACGATTCGAAACCGTAATATGTCATAAACAACAATAAAAAAGGAAAAACTATTACAATCAAGAAATAATTCAGGCTTCCTTTCAGTAGATTTGACATGGATATTCAATATTTTTTCTCTTTACGTTAGACCGCAAAGATTCTCATTTGTTCATTTTTATAATTGCAAAAATATAAGAATTTAAGATACAAACTTTTGTAACATCATTGCTTTTTTAATCTTTCTTAAAATATTTGATATTAAATTCATGTTTCAACACCATATTTCTCACCGTGCAGACCATTATTTTTTGCTATATTTTTACTAAATTCGCAAACTTAATTATTTAGTATAAAAGAACTTGAGACTGAAAATGAGTCAATTTAAAGAATATAAAAACCTAAACCTTAGCCAAGTTGCAGAAAATGTTGCTGCGAACTGGAAGGAAAACGACACTTTCAAAAAATCGGTGGAAATCCGCGAAGGGCATCCAGAATTCGTGTTTTACGAAGGACCGCCATCTGCAAACGGACTTCCGGGCATCCACCACGTCATGGCGAGAGCGATTAAGGATATTTTTTGTCGTTTCCAAACGCAGAACGGAAAGCAAGTTTTCCGTAAAGCTGGCTGGGACACTCACGGACTTCCTGTGGAATTAGGCGTTGAGAAAGAACTGGGCATCACCAAAGAAGATATCGGAAAGAAGATTTCTATCGAAGAATATAACCAAGCTTGCCGCAATGCGGTAATGCGCTACACGGATATTTGGAACGATCTTACCGAAAAAATCGGTTACTGGGTAGATTTGGAAGATCCGTACATTACATACGAACCAAAATACATGGAATCGGTGTGGTGGTTGTTGAAAAAATTGTATGATAAAAATTTGTTGTACAAAGGTTACACCATTCAGCCGTATTCGCCGAAAGCAGGAACTGGGCTTTCTTCACACGAATTGAATCAGCCAGGGACTTATCGCGATATTTCGGATACAACGGTTGTGGCTCAATTTAAAGTTAAAAAACTTTCTGAAAAAGTTGCCTCAAAAATCAAAGGTCTTTCTTCAATTGAAGCTTGCGATATTGCAGAAAACACTTGTGGTGGCGCTTTGCATTGGGCAGAATTTGACAATGAAAAAGAGCAGCCAATTCACATTTTGGCTTGGACGACAACACCTTGGACTTTGCCTTCTAACACGGCGTTAACGGTTGGTCCAAACATCGATTATGTTTTAATTAAAACTTTTAATCAATATACGTTCGAACCGATTAACATTATCTTGGCGAAAGCTTTGGTAGCAAAACAATTCGGGAAGAAATTCGTGGAAGGAACTAACGAAGATTTCGCTAATTACACGGCGGAATCCAAAACAATTCCTTACCAAATTTTAGCAGAATTCAAAGGTTTGGATTTGGTTGGAACAACTTATGAGCAATTGGTTCCATGGTTTTTACCAGCTGAAAATCCAGAAAAAGCATTTGTAGTAATTCCTGGAGATTTCGTGACAACGGAAGACGGAACGGGAGTTGTGCACACGGCGCCAACTTTTGGTGCAGATGATGCGAAAGTTGCTAAAGACGCTGGTGTTCCACCAATGTTGGTGAAAGACGAAAACGACAATTTGGTTCCATTGGTGGATTTGCAAGGTCGTTTCATTAAAGGTGAAAATGTTCCTGAATTATTTTCAGGAAAATATATTAAAAACGAATATTACGACGACGGAAAAGCACCTGAGAAATCTTGGGATGTGGAATTAGCGATTTTGCTAAAGACCGAAAACAAAGCCTTCAAAGTTGAAAAATATGTCCATAGTTATCCGCATTGTTGGAGAACCGACAAACCGGTTTTGTATTATCCGTTGGATTCTTGGTTCGTGAAAATGTCTTCCGTTAAAAATCGGTTGGTTGAACTGAACGAAACCATCAATTGGAAGCCTAAATCTACTGGTGAAGGACGTTTTGCGAATTGGTTAGAAAATGTAAACGACTGGAATCTTTCCCGTTCAAGATATTGGGGAATTCCGTTGCCGATTTGGAGAACGGAAGATTTAAAAGAAGAAATCATCATAGGTTCAGTTGAAGAATTGTATAATGAAATCGAAAAATCAATTGCTGCAGGTTTGATGACGGAGAATCCTTTCAAAGGTTTTGAAATCGGAAATATGGCGAAAGAAAACTACGAAATCATCGACCTTCACAAAAATGTGGTGGACAAAATCGTTTTGGTTTCAGCATCAGGAAAAGCAATGAAGCGTGAAAGTGACCTAATCGACGTTTGGTTCGATTCGGGAGCAATGCCTTATGCACAATTGCATTATCCGTTCGAGAACAAAGCAATGATTGACGACAAAAAAGCTTATCCAGCAGATTTTATCGCGGAAGGTGTTGATCAAACTCGTGGTTGGTTCTACACGTTGCATGCGATTGCGACGACGGTTTTCGATTCTGTGGCGTATAAAAATGTGGTTTCTAACGGTTTGGTTTTAGACAAAAACGGACAAAAAATGTCTAAACGTCTAGGAAATGCCGTTGATCCTTTCGAAACGCTTTCTGTTTACGGTCCCGATGCGACGCGTTGGTACATGATTTCGAATGCGAATCCTTGGGAAAACCTGAAATTCGACATTGAAGGAATTGATGAAGTTCGTAGAAAATTCTTCGGAACGCTTTACAACACGTATTCTTTCTTTGCTTTATATGCAAATGTTGATGGATTTAATTATTCTGAAAAAGATGTTGAAAACAGACCAGAAATCGACCGTTGGATTTTATCAGAATTAAATCTTTTAATTAAAGATGTAAAAGCATTCTACGAAGATTACGAACCAACAAAAGTGGCAAGAGCTATCAATACTTTTGTGAATGATAATTTATCGAACTGGTATGTAAGATTATGTAGAAGACGTTTCTGGAAAGGCGATTACAGCGATGATAAAATTTCAGCTTACCAAACTTTATACACTTGTTTGGATACGATTGCAAAACTTTCGGCTCCAATTGCGCCGTTCTTTATGGATCAATTGTACCAAGATTTGAATGCGGTAACAGAAAAAACAAATGGCGAATCTGTGCATTTAACGGACTTCCCCGTTGCTGGTGAAAGTTTAATAGATACCGATTTGGTTGAAAAAACGCATTTAGCGCAACAAATCACATCGATGGTATTTTCTTTAAGAAAGAAAGAAAACCAAAAAGTTCGTCAACCACTTCAAAAAGTGATGATTCCAGTTTTGGATGCAAAAACAGAAGCTCAAATTAATGCTGTTGCTGAATTAATTAAGCAAGAAGTGAACGTAAAAGAACTTAAATTAATTAATGCAGAGGAAGCATCTCATTTAATTGTAAAACAAATCAAACCGAACTTTAAAACCTTAGGTTCGAAGTTAGGAAAAGATATGAAAGCGGTTGCAGGAGAAATTTCTGCTTTCACAAGTGAGCAAATTGCAGATCTTGAAAAAACAGGAAAAGCTACAGTTTCTGGACACGAAATCACGATTGATGATGTTGAAATTTTCACATCAGATATCCCAGGTTGGACGGTAGCAAGTGAAGGAAAAATCACTGTGGCATTAGATTTGACGTTAACGGACGAGTTGAAATCGGAAGGAATTGCTAGAGAATTCATCAATCGCGTTCAAAACCTTAGAAAAGACAAAGATTTTGAGCTAACGGATAGAATTAACATTTTTATAGAAAACGATAATCCTTTCTTAGCTGACATCGAAAGAAATAAAGCTTATATTTCTGAAGAAGTTTTAGCAAATAATATTGTTACAGAAGCGATTTCTGAAAACTTCAAAGAGATTGAGATAGATGAAGTGAAATTTAAAATAAAGGTAGAAAAAGTTTAAAAATTGTTAATATTGCTTGTTTTTTTGTAACAGTTTTATAAATATTTTTTACTATCTTTAATTAATATAAAAAAACCAAATTATTTAAAGTTATGAACATGGCAGAAGAGAAATTACGATATAGTGACGCCGACTTACAAGAATTTAAACAACTGATTCAAGATAAAATAGATAAAGCTGAAAAAGATTTAAGTCTTATTAAAGAAAGTTTTATTAACGATCAAAATAACGGAACGGACGATACGTCACCAACCTTCAAAGCTTTTGAGGAGGGTGCTGAGACGCTAAGCAAAGAGCAAAATGCGTTGTTGGCAGGAAGACAAGAGAAGTTTATCCGTGATCTGAAAAATGCGTTAATCAGAATACAAAACAAAACCTACGGGATTTGTCGTGTGACAGGAAAGTTAATCTCAAAAGAAAGACTAAAAGCTGTACCACACGCAACTTTGAGTATTGAAGCTAAAAATATGCAACGTTAATTCAAAAACATTTGAGATTGTATAAACGATTATTTTCTTTAATTAAGTAATAATACAGGTTTACAAGAAATTGTAAACCTTTTTTGGTTATAAAGTCATGACATTAGTTATCATCTTTCTTATTATTATCCTTATTTTTGCGTTTGTTTTTAAAGACAAGTTTAGCGCTTCAATTTCTAAACCAGAAGAAAAGTACATGAGCATCGATGACCGTTTTAATAATGATAAACGTGAACGCGAAAAAGAAATTGACCAACTGCTAAGCAAAATTGGCGAAAA
The DNA here is from genome assembly GCF_057652215.1 of Soonwooa sp. T0.1_25. Taxonomy (NCBI): domain Bacteria; kingdom Pseudomonadati; phylum Bacteroidota; class Flavobacteriia; order Flavobacteriales; family Weeksellaceae; genus Soonwooa; species Soonwooa sp. T0.1_25. The sequence continues at coordinate 13,120 of NZ_JBYFBZ010000007.1, forward strand.
CGGAATAGACGATTTAAGTCCTAGAGAACGAAAAAGACTAGACGAATTATCAAAAAAATAAATCCTAAATAATGGAATCTATAATAGTACACACAAAAAATGCTATGGAGTTAGCGGCTCTTAAAAGTGTTTTGAAAGACATGAATATCGAGTTTGAAAAATTTCATACAAGAAATCATTTTCACAATCAAAAAACTGTGAAGAAAATCAACGAAAAAAAAGAGCAAAAAATCAATAGACCTAACAAGCCAAAAGGACAATAATGAAGAAGATTGCATTAATCACTTTATTAATTTTAATAATCGACCAAGCTTCAAAAATCTACATCAAAACGCATTTCCATCTTGGCGAAAGTGTGGAAGTCTTTGGACTTAGCTGGTTCCGATTGACTTTTGTAGAGAATCCGGGCATGGCTTATGGTCTTCATTTCGGAGGACTTTGGGGAAAATATACTTTGATCTTGTTAAGACTTTTCTTAGCTGGCGGAATGATTTTCCTTTTCAGAAAATGGTTAAAAGAAGGTGCGTCCAATTACCTCATCATTCCGATGGCAATGATTTTTGCAGGTGCAATTGGTAACGTTATCGATGGGATGTTTTATGGGATGATTTTCGATTCTGGAACGATGTATGAAGAAAGTATTGGCCGTTGGATAGACTATGACAGCGTATCAAAACTAACGCCTTTCGGTGATGGTTATTCGTACTTTATGCGTGGTTGCGTGGTTGACATGCTACATTTCCCATTGGTGGATACGACCTGGCCAGATTGGGTCCCTATATTTGGCGGTAAACAGATTGAGTTTTTCAAATATATCTTTAATGTAGCAGATTCTGCGATTACAGTTGGCGCTTTGTTCCTTTATATATTTAGAAAGAAAGCTTTCCCAAATGGTTTAGATTTTTAAATTAAAATTTTTGAAAAGCAATAAATAAATCTTATTTTTAAAATTCGATTAAATGATACGAGTTTTAAAATGAAAATTTTCAAGAAAATATTAAATACAGGACTGATACTCATCGTAGTATCGGCCCTTTTTGTTTGGTGGTCCAACACAACGATAGAAAGCGATACCGAAGCTTTTAACTCATTTAATATTAATGATATTCCGAAGGAGAAAGTTGGTATCGTGCTTGGCACTGGGAAAACGCTAGCGAATGGTCAACCAAATCTTTATTTTAATTATAGGATCGACGCTGCTGCAGAATTACACAAGGCAGGAAAAGTCCAATATTTCATCGTAAGTGGTGACAATTCTAAAAAAAACTACAACGAACCTGAAGACATGAAGTTTGCTTTAATGGAAAAAGGCGTTCCCGAAAATCATATTTTTGAAGACTTTGCTGGCTTTCGAACTTTGGATTCTGTAGTTAGAGCAAAAGAAATTTTTGGTCAAAAAGAACTCGTTATCATTTCGCAAAAATTCCATAATCAACGTGCGGTTTTTCTAGCGCAACAAAACGGAATGACGGCTTATGCTTACAACGCAAAAGATGTCAACAAAGCAATGGGCTTCAAAACCAATCTTCGAGAAAAGTTCGCGAGAGCCAAAGTCTATTGGGATATGTTCTTTGGTGTGGAACCTAAATTCGGTGGCGAGAAGATTCAGATTCCGTAATTTACCATTCGACATTTCAAAATTACCGTTTATCATTTATAACTTTAATTGCTGATCATGTGATATTATATTTGTTTTAGAAAAAACTCAAATACCAACAAAATTTTTTTCTATTAAAAACACCCTCAAAAAACCTGGTTTTTATCCAAAAAAGTCGTGGTTATGTATTATTGCGAAGGTGCTTTTATTCTTTGTTTTATTTATTCTAAGCGATGTTATCATTGCACTTTGTCTTAGTTTTATAAATCGTCTTTTTTAAAATAAGTAGATGTGAAAATGCTTATCAACTGGAAAATCCAATTTTTTACTGTGATGTTTATTTTTTTGCACGTGCTTTTTCTCGCTCTCGTTTGATCAAGTTGTCACAGCCGCAAATATGAATAACAATAATCTAACAATCTACTTTTTATTAAAATGGCTTTCTTATGCTTTTCTATTACAATTACGCTACTTCTACACATACTTTTTCAAATTGTGTTATGGCCAATACCAGAGTATTTTGTATACTTTACTGGTATTAGATCTTTACAATCTAAAAGAAACCAATTAGAATTAACAGAAAGACAATTGGTTAATTATATGTTTTTTCTATTCATGTCTTTTAACTGGCTTGCTTTTATATATGCTTTGAAAATTTATAAAAACAATCAGAAAGAATTGTAGCAAAATTTGCCATCGAAGACTATTTCCCAGCCCATCGTAACAAAATAATCAATGTAAGTTTTATCCAAAAGATTGCGCCTTGGTTCAGCGGAAATCTCATGGTAAAACTTCCTAACAGCACAGATCTCTAAATATCGCCCCGACAAGTGGTCATTTTTAAAGAAACTTTCGGAACTTAGAAACCGCGTCTAATTAATACGCTTTGTCATATCAACAAAACATCTGTTAACATTAAAAAAAACTTTTAGAATCCTGAAAAAAGTTTTCTATTTATCAAATCATCATCTGGTCCAATGTAATTTTAACTTCACTTATTATATTAAAAAGAATGTTTAGTCTTACAAAACCAGACAAAACGCCTACTCAAAAATTAGAAAGCCAACGCACTGACTAATCTTTTATGCAAAGTCAGAAGGTCAAGAAATTGGTCAACAACACAATCTTTTGTATTTTTGCTATTAAATAGAACACTATTATGGCAAGAGTCTTAACCGGCATCCAAGCGACCGGAACCCCACATTTGGGAAATCTTTTAGGAGCGATTATTCCTGCAATCGAATTATCAAAAAAAGCAGAGAACGAATCATTTTTATTCATTGCAAATCTTCATACTTTAACCCTGATTAAAGATGCAGCAGCTCTGAAACAAAACACCTATGAGATTGCTGCAACTTGGCTTGCTTGTGGACTAGACACAGAAAAGACGCATTTTTACCGCCAAAGCGACATCCCAGAAACTTGTGAATTGACTTGGTATTTGGATTGTTTTTTTCCGTTCCAAAGATTGCAATTGGCACATTCTTTCAAAGATAAATCGGATCGATTGGCGGATGTTAATGTTGGCCTATTCAATTATCCCATTTTGATGGCTGCAGATATTTTGTTGTACGACGCTGAGATTGTTCCGGTAGGAAAAGATCAACTTCAACACCTTGAAATTACAAGAGACGTTGCAGAAAAATTCAATCGTCAAATGGGCGAAGTTTTTGTTTTGCCGTCCGCTGAGTTACAAGAAAACACAAAGTATGTCCCAGGAACCGACGGTCGCAAAATGTCAAAATCAATTGGCAACATCATCAACATCTTCTTACCAGAAAAAGAATTGAAAAAACAAGTGATGTCCATCGAAACAGATTCTAAATCTTTGGAAGAACCAAAAGATCCTGAAACGGATAAAGTATTCGCGATCTACCAACTGATTGCAACACAAGAACAAACCGAAGAACTTAGAGCTAAATATCTGGCTGGGAACTTCGGATATGGCCATGCAAAAACAGAATTGCTAAATCTTATCTTAACACGTTTCGAAAAAGAGAGAGAAACCTTCAACTATTATATGTCGCACCTTGATGAGCTAGAATCGAAATTGCAAGAAGGTGCTGCCAAAACACGTCCAATTGCACAACAAACTTTAGAAAAAGCGAGAAAAAGTCTAGGACTATAAAGCTTTATAAAAACAAAAAATCGGCGGAATTTATTTCGCCGATTTTTATTTGTGCTAAATCTAAAATCCTTGATTTTATATTTTTTGAAAGTCTAATTAAGATTTCAGTAAAATGTCTTGTACGTCATCCATACGAGACATCACGGTTCTTGCGTATGAGCAATGTGGATAGACTTTCCAATGCTTATCTCGAGCAAAATCGATGGCTTCTTTCACGATTAATTTGCCAAGTTCTTGTCCCTCAAATTTTGGATAAATGTTGACAAACGAAATGACATATCGATTATCTTCTGGTATTATCGTGTAGGTTAATCTTCCCACTTCTTCGCTGTCATTGTGCATTGTCATAAATCCGCCGTTGCCAGATTGGTTGTTTTGGTATGTGTAATTCATAATCTTTTTATTTTTAAATGAAATTTCAAATATTATTCCAAATTAGGCAACTGCGGGACGCGATAGGGATAAGAGTGAAAATCCTTTTGTGAGGTGCTGAGCGCAGCGAAATGCACCTCGCAAAAGATAGCAGCGGATAGCCCGACCCGAAAGCTTGGGAAAAAGCGAAGGCTCGGGAATCGCCCAAAATACTATCTAACTGGCGTTCTCAATTCGCCGTAACCTAGTAATCCATCATAGTTGCGACCAAATGGCGTGTAATATAATAAGGACTGATAAAGATTTTCTGTTTGCCAAAAATTACCGTTTATTTCTCCAAAATTGAGACTTCCATCCTCGTTTTTAGTAGCGAGCATATAATTGTAAAAACCTTGTTTTAGGTAGATTTTTGCAACATACATTTTGTTGGCTTCGTCATAACTCATCAAGCTATTTTCGTCGGCTTTGTAATCGTTAAACTGTCCAAGAACGTAGATGTTTTTGTTCATTTTTAAACTTTCTAAAGCGAAATGAACCATAGAATAATCGGCTTCTTTGTTGGCGTCACGTTCGATGCCTAGGTCGTTTCGACGGAAATAATAAGCACCGTTAACGTCGCCATAAGCTTGGTAAGTCTCGGGATACGCCCAAACTGGGAACAGGAAAGTTTGGTTTTGACCATTTTCTGAGCCGACATTGGCAACCATGTCGTAAGCCTGATTGAGGATTTTGTTATCGAAATAATAAAATTCGCTATTACCTGGAAATGCTAAACCAAGTTGTTGAAACAACATTTTGTTACCCAAAGTCGACGTCGGACGTTGGTTAGTAATCATCGTATTCCAGTTGTTATTTTGCATCAACGACATCGAAATCGAATTGATGTTATTGGTAACGCTTGTCCCACTACCAACCGCCTGCACCTCTATACGTTGACGCAAGTCTGGCTTTTTGGCATCTTGATACCTTGACATTTGCAAACCCACATTAGCCGCTTCTTCATAAATTGCAAATCTTTTTTTGAAAAGTGGTTTGTCCGCAGAATCTTTATAAACGATAATCTCGTAATTACCAGAGATCTTTGGAGTGATTTTTTCGTTCGGGAACGTCAATTGATAATGTGTATAAGCCTGAGTTGTATTAAACGAATACTGAAAATTATCGATCAATGCATTGAGACTTCCGTTAGCATATTCTGTAAAGAAAAGTCCATCATCTTGCCAATTTCGGTCATAATGTTTAATGGTATATCGATAAATTTGGCTGCTATTGGTTAAATCATCAAACCTTAAAATAAGTTGTTGGTTGAAACTAATAATCGGCGTCTCGTCATTAGTTTGTGGATTAAACAATTGTACACCAGCAATTTTCTGAGCCTGCAAAAGGCTTGTCATTAAAAGAAAAACAAAACTTAACTTCTTCATATCACGAAGATAAGAAAATTAGATTCGATTTGGTATTTTTGTAATATTAAGAAATACCTATGTTACACATCAAGACTTTTGCATTTAATCCGTTTTCGGAAAATACATACATTATCTACAACGACAACAAAGAAGCTTTTATCATCGATCCAGGAAATTTCCAAATCCACGAGACGCAACAGATTGAATCTTTCTTGGACGACAACCAACTAAAAGTTAAAAACATTTTGTTGACGCATGCGCATATTGACCATGTTTTGGGACTTCAGTGGGCTTATGACAAATATGATGTTCCTGTATTGTTACACCTTAATGATAAAGAATTATTGGACAGAGCGCCAATGAGCGCGATGCAATTTGGATTTGCTTTTACGCCTTTTGTTGGAAATTTAGAATTTCTGAACGAAGGCGATGTTATCAAACTTGGCGATGAAGAATTTAAAATTTTGTTTGTACCAGGCCATTCACCAGGAAGTATTGCTTTCTATAACGAGAAAGAAGGCTTTGTAATTTCGGGCGATGTTTTATTCTACGGAAGTATTGGCAGAACGGATCTTTACAAAGCGAGTTACGAACAACTTATCGACAGTATCAAAACAAAGTTATTAGTTCTGAATCCCGACACCAAAGTCTACAGCGGACACGGCGATCCAACAACGATCGGTTTCGAAAAGGATTTTAATCCTTTCTTGAAGTAAACTTCATTTAAAAATTTCACAAAGCAATTTAAGATTTTGAAAAAATAGTAAAACTGATGTTTTTGGTAATGTGGTCAAAAATAGTTGGTGTTTTTTCACAAAATATTTTGTAATATACTGAGATTGATTGGAAGAGGAAATGAGCTCTGCTGAGGAGCAACTTATTAGCAATACAATCAATGCTGTAAACAATAGTTTAGAAGGGTGGCTTTTGCCATCCTTCTTTGTAAATTATTGGAACAGCTTTATGGCTAAAAAAAACCTTAACTACCTAATGTATTATTGTTTTTGATTTTTGTAAAAAAGATACCATTGGATAAATTGCTTTCTTCTACTTTTGGTAAGACCTCTATGAATATTGAGATTGCCTTTTAAGTGACCAAAAAAGGACTCTATACCATTTGTTGTTTTTGGTATTTTAGAATTCTGAAGAAATACAAACATATTCGGCAAAGCCTTTCTGATTACGGAAAAACATCGTCGTACCATTTTATGCGTATACCAATATCTTCCTGTTTCGTGGTTGTATGATTTCTCATTTACAAAATTTTCGTGTTTTGTATACCAGTCAAGTACTTCTTTTATCCAATATTGCTTTTTCAATTCATTATCAATGAAATGAAGTTTACAAGCAATTTCGCGAAGTTCAAATCCCGCATTTGATTTCGGATGAGCGGAAAGCCATATTTTACACATTCTCTGGATATGAACTAGACACCTCTGTACAGGAACTTTTGGGCAGACTTTTCGTATAGCTTTGAGCAAAGATTTATCACCATCACAAGTTATTCCTCCAACTTGTATTCCTAAGCTCAAGATATTTTCCAAGTCTTCTTTTAGTTCTTCATAATGCTCTCCATCAGTAATTCTATAAAGCTGAGTTTGCTTAAATATATCATCCCTAAAAACTACTAAGCAAATTTCATTAGAAAAATAAGTCGCATCAATTAGTAAATAAACCTCCTTGTTCTGACTATAACTAAGCTTGGGTGTATTCCCAAGCATTATATTGAAATATCGTTGCAGAGTACTAACTGAGTATCCTGAGTCTCGTGAAATTTCTTCATAAGTCTGTTTTCCGACAATCCATTTTTTGAACCAAACTTCCTTATTTTTTAAGCCAACAGACTTGTTCTCGGAGGTAAAATAAATACCACAATTTTTACATTTAAAACGTCTCTTATTATTTTGTTTTCCCCACGAAATTACATTCAGACTTTTACAGCTCCAACAAGGATTTTTTTTGATTTTTCAGACATAAAAAAAGTTTATTGAAACAAAGTTCAATAAACTTCTCGTATCATCAATAATAATAGGCGATAGAAAGAATTCTACCAACTATTTTTGACTATTAAACCTGTTTTTTTTAAACCACAAATGCTTTTCATTCAATAAAAAAACGCTCTCAAAAATTTGAGAGCGTTTATATTTATTAGGCTTTCCACTTGATATTACAACCCATACTTGGTTTTTGCAATTCTTCTTGCGGTTGGTCTGCCAAAAGGTTTTCGAAAGCAATGATAAGATCTTCACCTGTTATTTCTTTTTGGTTTCCTGGACGCGAATCATCCATCTGACCACGATATACCAACTTCAAATCTTTATCAAACAAAAAGAAATCTGGCGTACAAGCTGCTTCATAAGCTTTAGCAACTTCTTGAGATTCATCGTATAAATATGGAAAATTAACACCATGTTCCTCCGCGAAATCTACCATCAATTCTGGTCCATCAGCTGGATATGCAATTGCGTCGTTAGAACTAATTGCAATAAACTCGATGCCTTGTGATTTATAATCGTCATAAAGTTCAGCCAACTTTTCGATCACATGCAATACGAAAGGACAGTGATTACAAATGAACATCACCAAAGTCGCTTTTTCACCTTTCAGCGCATTAAGCGTTTCAATTTTATTTTCTTTGGAAGGATTAGGTAGCGCAAAATCTGCAGCAACAGTTCCTAAAGCCAACATATTAGAAGGAGTATTAGCCATTTTTATAAAATTTTATGTAGCAAAGATAAGCTTTCTTCAACAGAATTTTCGTAGTTAACCCAATTAACATCAACTAACTTTTTGTTCCACGTGACTTGACGTTTTGCATAACGACGCGAATTTTTCTTAATTTCCTCAATCGCAAAGTCCAGCGTCCATTCGTCATCCATGTACCTAAATAATTCGGTGTAACCAACTGTTTGCAAAGCAACTTTATCACGATGTGACAAAAGAGTTTTCGCTTCTTCCAAAAGACCTTGTTCCATCATAATATCTACGCGACGATTAATTCGGTCATAGATAACTTCTCGTGGCGCATCGATGCCAATTCTTATGGTTTCGAAATTTCTTTTATTTTTTGGAGAATCAAGATTTTCAGTATATGATTTCCCGGTTTGAAAAATAATGTCCAAAGCGCGGAATAATCTTCGAGGATTTTCTAAATCGACATTGTTGTAATACTCTGGATCCAAAATTTTCAGAAGATTCTGAAGTGATTCAATTCCTTCATTTTCAAAAATAAATTGCAGCAACTTTTGGTTGTCTTCGTCTGTTTCTGGCAAATCATTCATACCTTCCACAACAGCTTTTTCGTACATACCGCTTCCACCAACCATAACCACAACATCGTGATTACTGAATAACTCATCCAATTTCTCGAGAGCTTCCTTTTCGAATTGCCCTATCGAATAATAATCGTCAATGCTAAGATTACCGATAAAATGATGTGGAACTTCGGTCAATTCTTCGTCAGATGGTACGGCGGTGCCTATTTTCATCTCTTTATAAAACTGTCGCGAGTCGCAAGAAATAATCTCAGTCTTTTGAGACTTTGCAATTTCAATTGCCAATTTAGTTTTTCCGATTCCGGTTGGTCCTACAACAGAGATGAGTCTTTTCAAAATTTTATTTTTTGCGAAAATACGAAAACGAATAATTATTATTAATTTTAATACAGTTTTGAAACAATATATGACACCAAATATTCAATCTAAATTACCCAATGTCGGCGTAACCATCTTTACAGAAATGAGCCAACTCGCAGCAGAGGAAAATGCAGTTAATTTATCACAAGGCTTTCCCGATTTTCCGATTGATCCAAAGCTTACTCAATTTTTAGAAGAAGGTTCTGCAATGGGGCTCAATCAATATTTACCAATGCCCGGTTACATTGGACTTCGCGAAGCCATTCTTAAAAAAATGTACGAGAGTCACAAAGCAACCTACGACATCGAATCCGAAATTAGCATAACAGCTGGCGCAACACAAGCGATCTTCACAGCAATTGCAACAATTGTAAAGCCTGGTGACGAAGTTATTATTATAGAGCCTGCTTATGATTGTTATGAACCAACGATTCAACTTTTTGGAGGTGTTACAAAACATTTAATTCTTCACAAACCTGATTATGCCATCCATTGGGAAGATCTTAAAAACTTAATCACCAACAAAACAAAACTCATCATTTTTAACAATCCAGGAAATCCATCAACTCGAATATTAAAAGAGTCCGATATTCGGGAGTTGATAAAAATTGTAAAAGACAGCGACATCTTTTTATTGAGTGACGAAGTTTATGAAAATATCACTTTCGATAATAGAGAACATTTGAGTTTTGCACGCTATTCTGAACTGAAAGATAGAAGCTTCATTGTGGCATCTTTCGGGAAGTTATTGCATATTACAGGTTGGAAGCTAGGTTATATTCTAGCGCCAAAAGAGATGATGTCAGAATATCGAAAAGTCCATCAATACAATGTTTTCTGTGTCAACTCGCCATCGCAATATGCGATTGCAAAATACATGCACGAGGTTTTGGACTATCATGAAATCGCAAAAATGTATCAAACCAAACGCGATTATTTTCGAAATGCACTTGCCGGTACAGATTTAAAATTACTTAATTGTGAAGCCACTTACTTCCAGGCGGTCGACTATTCTGCAATTTCCGAGCTAGGTGATAAAGACTTTTGCAAACATTTAACACAAGTTTATAAGGTTGCAGCTATACCCTTCTCGTCGTTTTATCATAATTTTATGGACGAAAAAGTAATTCGCTTTTGTTTTGCAAAAAAACAAGAAACTTTAGATCAAGCAATTGAAAATTTAGTTAAACTTAAAATATGAAAAGATTAATTGGGCTTAGCCTTTTGTGTTTCGGGCTAATGGCAACTGCACAAACTAAAAATGACCCCAAACAACTAAAATTCGCAAACATCGACGTCAGTCCATTGGATATGGTATATTATCCGTTGGATGCGGCGACTGGCAAGAATATAACACCTATTATGAAGGTGACCTATTCGCGTCCGTCAAGCAAAGGAAGAGCAATTTTCGGAAACTTGGTGAAGTACAACGAAGTTTGGCGTTTCGGCGCTAACGAAAACACAGAACTTAAAGTTTTCAAACCTATCAAAATCAACGGTAACCAAATCCCAGCCGGATGTTATAGCATCTACGCGATTCCTGGCGAGACAGAATGGACCGTTATCATCAACAAAACCACAGACGTTTGGGGCGCTTACGCTTACAACGCGGCTAACGACCTTGTTCGTGTCAAAGTACCTGCTACCAAACTGACTTCCCCAATGGAATATTTCTCAATTAGCTTTGTAAAAACCGACGATGGCGCCAATATGGTCGCGGGTTGGGACACCGCACAAGTTAGCTTACCCATTCAGTTTTAAAATAGTTTTGGGCGTGCCCCAACACTCCGACAGGAAGAAGATTTCGTTTTTTGAAGGAAGATTCTAACTGTCGTAGCGCTGGGTCGGTCTCCTACGGACTACACTTGGTTTCGGTCCACGTAAAAGGCGAAGCCTGCGGCTTCGCCTTTTACGTGGACTTTGTCTTCCAGACAAATCCTCCGTCCACCTCACGCATTGCCGTTGTCCTCTACACCATAAAAAGTTCATTAATAAGACTAGCAGCCAAGCGCGCCGTTCTATCTTGGATATCAAACTCTGGATTAACTTCAGCAACATCCAAAGCTTTTAGTTTTTGACTCGCTAAGATATGTCTATATAGATTCAAAAAAGTGGGATCAGCCATTATTCCATTATAAGCCGAAGCGCTCACGCCAGGTGCAATCGCCGCATTGAAAACATCCATACAAATCGTAACATACAGCACATCGACACTTTCCAAAAATCGATTCACTTCAATATAAAGTCGCGGTAGATTTTCGAAAAACAGCTCCTCTGCAAGGATATAATTCATACCTAATTGATGCGCCGTATCAAACAATTTCAGCGTATTACTATTTCTTTGGATCCCGATATGCAAACTGTTAACTGGTCCCTCTTGGGCAATTTGCCAAAATCCCGTTCCCGAACTAGCTAATCCATTTTCAGGTTCACGATTATCAAAGTGTGCATCAAAATTTATAATGCCAATTTTTGCATCAGGAAAAGCTTGTCTCACACCCGAATAGTGCGCAAATGTAATCTCGTGTCCACCACCAAGTCCGACAGATTTTCCTCCTTTCTTCAAAACCTTCGAAACCTTCGTTGCAAAATCTTCTTGACTCGATTCTAGATTTTGATTTTCACAAACGACATCTCCAAAATCTAATAATCTAAAATCTGCCTGTACAACAGGAAAGTTCGACATATTCTTACGAATAATTTCAGGAGATTTTGCAGCGCCAACACGTCCTTTATTACGTCTTACACCTTCATCGACCGAAAATCCGTGGATTGCAAAAGCATTCTCCGACACCTCAGAATAATTATTGGAATTTTTAACACGTTGGAATACTCTATGATACAACGCTTCATCACCGTCAAAACGACCTTGCCAATCAAACGCCATCATTATATTTTTTCACCGTTAATAAAAGTATGTTTTGCAGACATTCTTCCTTGATAATACAAAACGTTGTTGAAGTTATCCGTTTCAAAACTTACAAAATCTGCTTTCTTACCTTTCGCGATAACGCCACGATCTTCAAAACCAAGCGCATAAGCCGCACGATAAGTCATCGCAGCCCAAACCTCCGCGGTCGTTAATTTTTGGAACGTTGCCAAAATAGCAGCTTGCGTAATAAGATTCCCCATCGGTGCCGACCCAGGATTCCAGTCACTTGCAATTGCGAAAATAGCACCTGCATCTAACAATTTTCTGGCTGGTGCAAATCGATCGCCCAAACCAATACTTGCGCCTGGCAAAGCAATAGCAACAGTATTAGATTTTGCTAAAAAATCAATATCCTCATCTCCAGTTGCTTCGAGATGATCCGCAGATTGTGCACCAACTTCAACCGCTACACGAGAACTTCCCGCCGTGAATTGATCCGCATGAACCGTAATCAAAAAGCCCATTGCCTTTGCTTTTTCCAGGAATATTTTTGATTCTTCTGGTAAGAAAGCAGATTTCTCAATAAAAATATCAACACGCTTCGCCAAATCTTCTTCTTTAACTTTAGGAAGAATTTCATTTAAAATATAATCCAAGTATTCTTGATGTCCTCCAGAGAAATCTTTCGGTTTAAGATGTGCTGCCAAACATGTAGGAACTAAAGTTGCTTTAGTAAAAGCTTGTGCTTTTTTAACAATTCGAAGCATTTTTAATTCTTCATCAACATTTAGTCCGTAGCCGCTTTTAATCTCAATTGTTGTAATACCCAAACTTAAAAGATAATCGATTCTTTCTAAAGTCGTTTTTAACAATTCTTCCTCAGAAGCTTCACGTGTATGTTTCACGCTACTCCAAATACCGCCACCCGCTTCAGCAATTTCCAAATAAGTTTTACCTGCATTTCGCATAGCAAAATCATTCGCGCGATTTCCTCCAAAACAAATATGCGTGTGCGCATCCACCAAAGCTGGCAAAAGTACTTGTTCTGTTTCAATTAGATCAATTGATGCATTCGGGTTGTTAGATTTTAATTCTTCAAAATCGCCAGTTGCTACAATTTTTTCACCATCAACCAAAACACCAGCATTTGTAAGTATTTCTAAGGATTCGTCTTGTATTTTTCCTCTTAAAGGAAGTTTATCTAAAGTTACAATTTGTCTAAAAGGACCTATAATTTTCATAAATAAAATTTAGAGCAATAAATTTAAGAATAATGTTTTATCTACGCCTCGTGAATCGCGATCGGATTTTGATTTAAAACAAAAATGCAGCTTTCTGCCGAGACAAAAAACTGCACTTTCTATAATGAAAAATCTAAAAACTTACTTAGCGTGATTCATCGTGTTAGCATCAATATTAATTTGTAAACCTTGTGCCACACGCATTCCTAACTCAATATTAGCACGGAAGAAATGACATAATTGTCTGTTAATAATCAAATCTCGATGTGGACCCGAAATTCCGCTCATGGATGAAATAATATTATTAATCATAGCATTTCTATCGTCAGCATTCATAGCTTTTGTATACAACAATCCTGGTTGCGTATAGTGATCATCATCGTTTTCATTTCGATTAAAATTAGCCACATGATTGCTATCTAATTCGTATTCAAAATTTTTGTACGCGGCATCGGGATTAACGTTATCAAAACTATTTGGATAATAATTTGGTCTGTCTTTGTAGCTACTAGAATCTGCCATAAAACCATCTCGTTGATAATTATTGACTGCAAAAGGACAACGATTAACTTCTAAAAGATGCGAATTAGCGCCCAATCTGTAACGATGTGCATCTGGATACGAGAACAATCTACCTTGCAACATCTTGTCAGGGGAGAAGCTAATTCCGTCAACTAAATGACTCGGTGAAAAGGCAGCCTGTTCTACATGAGCAAAGTAATTAACAGGAATTTCATTAAGTTCCATCTCGCCAACTTCAATTAAAGGAAACTCCGAATGTGGCCAAACTTTAGTCACATCAAAAGGATTCCAACGAAATTCTTTTGCCTGCTCTTCTGTCATGGTTTGGATATACAAAGTCCATTTTGGAAAATCGCCAGCTTCAATAGCATTAACCAAATCTTCTTGCGCAAAATCTGGGTTTTCACCTTTCATTTTGGTAGCTTCTTCATTAGTAAAGTTCTTGATGCCTTGTCTTGTTTTAAAATGAAATTTAACCCAAGTTCTTTCATTCTGAGCATTAATCATTGAAAAAGTATGCGAACCAAAACCGTGCATGTGGCGGTAACCATGTGGCGTACCACGATCCGACATCAATATTAAAACCTGATGAAGTGACTCTGGATTAAAACTCCAAAAATCCCACATCATCGTCGCACTTTTCAGATTGGTTTTAGGTTGTCTTTTTTGAGTATGTATAAAATCTGGAAACTTTTTTGAATCTTTAATAAAGAAAACAGGTGTGTTATTTCCCACCAAATCCCAATTGCCATCTTCGGTATAGAATTTTAGTGCAAAACCTCTTGGATCTCTTTCTGTATCAGCACTTCCCTTTTCTCCTCCAACAGTAGAAAATCTTGCAAACATTTTACAAGAATTTCCAACTTTAGAAAAAAGTTTCGCTCTTGTATATTTAGTAATATCATGAGTCACCGTAAATTTTCCATAAGCTCCCGTCCCTTTCGCATGGACAACACGCTCTGGTATACGCTCTCTTACAAAATGTGCCAAATTTTCTTGAAGTATAAAATCCTGCAATAACACAGGTCCTCGTGGACCAACAGTCTGAGAATCTTGATGTTCAAAATATGGTGAACCAACTGCGTTTGTTAACTTATCCTTGCTCATGAAAACTAAGTTTTTGGAAGTATAAAGATAAGCATTATCTCACTATTTTATGAAGACTAAAGCATAATTATTAGTTAAAAGAAAATGCCTTCTAAAAAACCAAACAATTGAAAAAAATATTCACCAAACAAATTAATAGTTATATTTGTAATAGATAAAGTATATTAAAGTGAACATTCAACAACTAGAATATCTTATTGCTGTCGATAAGTATAAACATTTCGGAAAAGCTGCTCAAGCTTGTTTTATCACACAACCAACGCTTAGTGCGATGATTCAAAAATTTGAAGAAGAACTAGATCTTAAGATTTTTGATCGTACAACACACCCAATTCGTACCACAGATGCGGGAAGTGTGATCATCGATCAAGCAAAAGAAATTGTTGATTCTGTCAACGAACTAAGGAACAAAGCGCACCAGCTTAACAACATACTTGCTGGTAAAATAAATATTGGAATTATACCAACAGTAGCTGGTTACATTCTTCCAACCGAAATTTTTAGTTTTATTTCTAAAAATCAACAGATCGATCTTAATGTTAAAGAAATGACAACCGAAAACGTCATTAAAGCTTTAAAATCGGGAGAATTGGACGCAGGAATTATCTCAACACCTTACGATGCAGCTAATGAATTCTATCACGACTTCTTATTTAATGAAGAACTGATGCTTTACGCTACTGATGAAGATTGTCAAAAAAAAGAAGAGCGCTTCATTGTTCCTGAAGAAATCGATGTTGACAAAGTTTGGCTACTAGAAGAAGGCAACTGCTTGAGAACTCAATTTGAAAACATTTGTCATTTAAAAGAGAATAAATTAAAACCTAAAAATTTGGACTTTGCAGCATCCAACGTCAATACATTAATCCAAATGGTTGATAAGTTAGGCGGCATTAGCATAATCCCAGAGATGGGCGTTGAGCAACTTGGACCAGAGCAAAAGTGCAAAGTAACTAGATTTAGAAAACCTTTCCCTTATCGCGAAATAAGTTTAATTTATTACAAACCAACTTACAAGCAAAGAATTATTGATGAGCTTATTTCTGAAATAAAATCTTCCATCGAGAAACGCCTTAATTACTACAAAGCGCCTAACGATTATAAGAATGTAAAACCTCAGTAAATGAGGTTTTTATATTTTTATGATACAATATTTTGCTAAGACAAAAATAGTATTTAACTTTGTATCTCAAACTAGAGGAAAAATTTGACCTGATTGCAACCTCCATAAAAAATGCTAAAACAGAATTATCTTTTTAGTTCCTTTTATATTGCAATCGCAGGTTTTTCTACAATTTAAAAAAGGAATATTATGCCATATTTATTTACATCCGAATCGGTATCGGAAGGACATCCTGACAAAGTTGCGGATCAGATTTCTGACGCGCTAATCGACAATTTTTTAGCTTATGATAAAGACTCAAAGGTTGCTTGCGAAACGCTTGTAACAACAGGTCAAGTTGTATTGGCTGGAGAAGTTAAGTCGGAGGCTTATCTAGATGTACAATCGATCGCGAGAGACGTTATTAACCGAATTGGTTATACGAAAAGCGAATATATGTTCAATGGAGATTCTTGCGGTGTTATTTCTGCAATCCATGAACAATCTTCAGACATTAACCAAGGTGTTGATCGTGCGGCTTCTACAGAAGATTTTGAAGCAAAAGCAAATGCACAAGGTGCTGGTGACCAAGGGATGATGTTTGGTTATGCAACTAACGAAACTGAAAATTACATGCCTTTGGCATTAGATTTAGCACATCAAATCCTTAAAGAACTTGCCGTTCTTAGAAGAGATAATGATGCGATTAAATATCTGCGTCCAGATGCGAAAAGTCAAGTAACCATCGAATATTCTGACGATCACAAACCAATTAGAATCGACAGCATTGTTGTATCAACACAACATGATGATTTTGGTTCTGAAGAAGCGATGCTTGCAAAAATTAAGAAAGATATCATCGAAATTTTAATTCCTAAAGTTCGCGAAAAGCAAAAACCAGAGATTCAAGCTTTATTTAATGATCAAATTAAATATCACATCAACCCAACTGGTAAATTCGTAATCGGTGGTCCTCATGGCGATACAGGATTAACAGGTAGAAAAATTATCGTTGATACATACGGTGGAAAAGGTGCTCACGGTGGTGGCGCTTTCTCAGGAAAAGATCCATCTAAAGTTGACCGTAGTGCTGCTTATGCAACAAGACACATTGCTAAAAACCTTGTAGCAGCTGGTGTTGCTGACGAAGTTTTGGTACAGGTTTCTTATGCAATCGGCGTTGCAGAGCCTTGTGGACTTTACATCAATACTTACGGAACATCAAAAGTTGACCTTCACGATGGCGAAATTGCAAATCGTGTTACAAAATTATTTGATCTTCGCCCTTATGCTATTGAGCAAAATTTAAAACTTCGTAATCCTATCTATCAAGAAACTGCTGCTTATGGCCACATGGGTAAAGATTACTATGTAGGAAGCAAAACTTTTAATAAAGGACATAAAAACGAATTAACGTTAGATAATCTAGAATTCTTCACTTGGGAAAAACTTGACCGAGTTGATGACATCAAAAAAGAATTCGGTTTATAAAAATATATTCAAAATCTTTGGCAGCTTTATTCATTTGAATAAAGCTGTTTTTTTTATTTTTGAATTTTAAATTTCTAATATGAATTTCAATAAAATATTTTTTATCATAAGTCTAATCTTTAGTACCACATTTCTCAATCAAACTAAAGCACAAACAACAACGCATTGGCTACTAAACACTGGTTATGCTTATCAAACACAAAGTTTCGGGGAAATCGGTGTTAAAGCTTTGTTTTTAAAAAACGATGATGTCCTGTACAGACTAGGCGGATCGGCGCTTTTGGGAAACGCAAATGGGAAATTTGCAGCTATTCCTAAACTACAAGGCGATGTATTATTAAATTTTCAAAAAGGTGTTGACCTTTATCACTCGCATTATTTTATTTTGGGTGCAGAAGCCACGACTAAGTATATTGCACCGAAAGTTGGTGTCAGTATTTTGGGAATAATCGACCTAACAGCAGGCTATGGCTTTGGGTTTTCTGGACAAAACATTAATGGAAAAGAATTGAAAGGCCTCAACATAAACTTCGGTCTAAATCTGCCATTTGTAATGTTAAATGATATGCTTAAATAATTTTAACACAATAAAAATGTTAAAATTAAAAATTTAAGATTTCGTTAACTTTTTTTTCCTATATTTACCAACACCAAATCACCAATCTATCGACAAAAATTTTATCTCTTTTATAAATAATTAATGAAGAAACTAAGGAATACGCAAGTATTTCTATGAATTCATGCGAGAGATAGAGTTATGAAAACGCAAACCGATAGTCAATTAATCCATTTTTATCAAGGAGGCTGTGAGACGTCTTTATCAAGGCTGATCCACAGACATCAGAAAGAATTGTTCAACTTTATATTTTATAAAGTAATGGACGAAGAATTAGCAAATGACCTTTTCCAAGAGACTTTTATGAAAATAATTGTAACATTAAAGGAAGGACGCTATAAGGAAGAAAACAAATTTATCCTTTGGGCAAAACGTATCGCCCACAATCTTATTATTGATCATTACAGACTAAAATCGAAACACATCAAAGTGTCGGAATCATCGTATCAAGATGAAGAATTTAGCATTTTTGACATTGTTAAAGAACCAGACGACAACATCGAAGATTTATTAATTAATCAACAAATTAACGATGATCTTTTCCGTATGTTATCCATGCTTCCTGACAATCAGCAAGAAGTTATTCGCTTAAGATTTTTTGATGGCTTAAGTTTTAAAGACATTGCAGAGCATACAGATTCTAGTATTAATACGACTTTAGGACGTGTTAGATATGCTCTTATTAACCTTCGGAAAATAATGGAAGATAATAACATAATTTTAACAAAATAGAATATAATATTTTCAGGCTTCCGTCGTTTTAAAAATAAATAGTAAAGTAGCCTATGAAAAAAAACGACACTTTAGTACTTAAAACTTTGAAACCCAAAAAGGAAACAATTGCATTTTTATTAAACTTCTCAAAAAGCTATGAGATAGTTAAATTAAAAAATGGAAGTGCTCTTGGGATCTTAAAGAATTAAGTTTTTCAACTTTAAATAGTTTTAGATTAATGAATACATTCATTTTGTATGGTTAAAATTGATTAGTTTTGTGCCTTATGGAAAATATAAGGCACATTTTTTTTGATCTTGATAACACGCTTTGGGATCATCGCAAAAATGCTTACAATACAATCAAAGATTTATTTTTAAAACTAGAAATCAACGAAAAATATAATATTGATTTTGAAAGCTTTCACAAGACATACGATCTTATTAATGAACATCTTTGGGAGTTAATTCGCGATGCTAAAATCGATAAAGACTACTTAAGAAAACATAGATTTTACGATACGTTTTTAGAATTTGGGGTAGATAATTTTGAGTTATCACAATATTTTGAAGAACATTTTCTAGATCGGATTCTATCTTATAATGACTTAGTTGAAGGCACTATTGAACTTCTTGACCACCTAAAATCTAAGCAATACAAACTACATATTATTTCCAATGGCTTTCAAGAAGTTACCGAAAGGAAATGTATTTTATCTGGTATTGATAAGTATTTTGAAACGATAACCAGTGCAGATTCCATTGGTAAAAGAAAACCAAATGCAGAAGTTTTTAAGTTTGCTTTAAATGAAGCTAGAGCAAATATTGACGAAAGTCTAATGATCGGCGACGATTGGATTGCTGATGTCATTGGCGCCACCAATTTTGGAATTAAAGTCATATATTTTGATGCATTAAATGAAAAAATACATCAAATGGAAAATGTAAATATTGTCGATCACTTAACCGAAATAAAAAATATAATTAAATAAAAAAACCGCTAATTGCGGTTTTTATATTTTATAAAGAATCTAAATGCTCATCTGTAAACTCCATATTATGGAAAACATTTTGCACATCGTCATCATCCTCAAAACGCTCTAACATTTTCATATTAGCTGCAAATTGCTCTGTTGTAACTTCCTTAGAATTATTTGGAATACGTTGCAATTCTGCACTTTTCGCATCTATTTTAATTTCATCCAATTTATGAGATAGTGTTCCAAAATCTTCAAAAGCTGTTGTTACGACTACTTCAGTCTCATCTTGATCAATTTCTTCGGCTCCTCCATCAATCATTTCCATTTCAAAATCATCCCAATCCATTGTAATGTTTGCTTTGTCAATAGTGAAAATCCCCTTTCTATCAAATAAAAATGACAATTCTCCATTTTTGCCAAGATTACCATCAAACTTATTGAAAATAGCTCTTACATTAGCCACAGTCCGAGTTGGGTTATTCGTAGTACATTCTACAAAAAAAGCAACACCACCTTGCCCATAACCTTCATATGTAATTTCTTCATAGTTTTCCGCATCAGCACCAGCAGCTTTCTTTATTGCGCGCTCTACGTTATCTTTTGGCATATTAGCACCTTTTGCATTTTGAATGCAACGACGCAATGCAGGATTAGATTCGGGGTCAGGACCTCCGGCTTTAACAGCTAATGCAATATCTTTTCCTATTTTAGAAAAGGTTTTGGCCATCTTATCCCAACGAGCCATTTTTGATGCCTTTCTATATTCAAATGCTCTTCCCATTTTAATCTGTAATTTATTCTACAAAAATACTTTCAATTCGTGAATTATAAAAATTTTTGAACAAAAAAACACCCTCAATTGAGGGTGTTATATTTAGAAAAATAAGTTAATTATTTTTTCTTTTTAGCTGGAGCTTTTTTCTTAGCTGGAGCTTTTTTAACTACTTTTTTCTGAACTATTGGAAGATCTGACTTCTGCATTGACTGCCAAGCCTCTCTATTAACAGCAGTTACAACTACTTTTCTATCGATAGCTCTTTCAGCATCAGAAGCTTTTTCATCAACTGTAGCTTTTTGCTCACCTACACCAATAGATTTCAATTGATTTCCGCTAACTCCTCTAGCTTCAAGAGCTCTTACTACTGACGCAGCTCTTTCTCTTGAAAGTTTTAAGTTGTAAGCTTCTGAACCTTTTTTATCTGTTTGACCTTCAACTAAGAATAAACCATCCTTAGAACCTTTGATAATTGTAGACGCTTGATCTAATTTTGGATTAGATTCTGCCTTGATAGAAGACTTGTTGAAGTCAAATAAGATACCTTGAAGTGCTCCTGTAGCTTCTGTTGCGTATGCATCAGCAGGCTTAGGACATCCGTTGTACTCTTTAAGACCGAATACAGTAGGACAAGCATCGTCTTTATCTAACACACCATCACCGTCGGTATCTGGCCAAGGACAACCGTTGTTTTCAGCTGGACCTGCTACTGTAGGACATTGATCATCTTTGTCTAATACACCATCACCATCAGTATCTGGCCAAGGACAACCGTTGTTTTCTTTTGGACCAGCAACATCTGGACATTGATCATCGATATCAGGAATACCATCTCCGTCTGTATCAGGACAACCTTGGAATTCTGCTAAACCAAAAGTATCAGGACATCTATCTTCTTTATCTGGGATACCATCTTTATCTCTGTCAGTATTACCAAATCTGAATAATAATGAAGCAGATGCTTGCCAGAAATTAGCGATATTAGATTTATCAACTGGAGTTGAAACATAATCACCTTGAACACCTAAACCGAAGTTTTTAGTAACCCAAAGGTTTAAACCTGCACCTGTTGCTACAGTAAAGTGATTAGCTTTACCAGTTCCTCCATCACCATCAAATGCTGTATAAGTACCCCCACCTCTTACTTTAGCATCAGTAATAGGGAAATTCACACCTGTGTAATCATGTCTTAGGTAGTTAGCACCAACTCTTAAGTAAGGATCAAACCAAGAATCTTCATTCCAAAGACCGTTGAATTTAAATTGAAGACCAAGACCTGTTTGTAAGAAGAATTCTTTATCAAGACCAAATCTTTTGTTATCAACATTCCCAACTGTCGTTTGCCAGTCTAAAACCAAATATTTGTTTAAGTTTCTAGCAACAGTTAATTTTGATAAAGGTGGAGTAATAGAGTATTTAGAAACTCCTAATAAATTTTCTTTAACGTTCCATGCAGAGAAAGTCCCACTGAACTGGCTTCTTTGCGCTACGTGGTTCACTCCGTGCATACCAACTCCGATAACCCAAGGGTTAGAAGTCGTCTGAGCGAAAACAGTAGAGGCAACTGTAAGTGCCAATGCTGAAATTCCTAATTTTAGATTTTTCATAGAATTAAATGATTAAATAATTGATAATGCAAAATAAATATAATTTTTCTTTAAAAACAAAGTTTTTTTAACTTTTCTTTAATAGTCTTTGAAGGTTAACTTTATTCTCTCTGTCTTTTATAGCCTCTCTTTTATCATAAAGTTTTTTCCCTCTAGCCGATGCAATAAGAAGTTTAGCCTTTCCTTTATCATTAATATATAATTTTAAAGGTATTATAGTATTGCCAACATCCTTTAACTTTTTTTTAAGTTTTTGCAATTCATATTTATGCAGTAGCAACTTTCGTGCCCTTCTCGCTTTATGATTATAAAAAGTCCCCAATTTATACTCATCTATCTGCATATTAATAATATAGAGGTCGCCATCTGTAAATTCGCAAAAACTCTCTGATATAGAAGCCTTAGAAGACCGCAGTGACTTGATTTCAGTACCAGTCAAGACAATACCAGCCTCATATTCGTCGAGAATTTCGTATTCGAATCGTGCTCGTTTATTAAGAATATTAACAGTTCTTTCGATTTTCATATGGATGTTTATAGTATAAGTAGATACAGTTTAATATACCAACTTATTTTCGTAATTTTGCACAAATTTACAAAACTCTATGTTAACAGTATCTAATTTATCATTACAGTTCGGGAAAAGAGTACTTTTTGATGAAGTCAATATAAAATTTACAAAAGGGAATTGCTACGGTATTATTGGCGCCAATGGTGCTGGTAAGTCAACTTTCCTTAAAATATTAAGTGGAAAGCAAGAAGCGACTACAGGTAATGTCTCTTTGGAACCAGGCAAAAGAATGTCAGTTCTTGAGCAGGATCACTTTGCGTTCGATAACTTCACCGTATTAGAAGCGGTTCTTCGTGGTAACAAAAAATTATTTGAGATCAAAGAAGAGATGGATGCTTTGTATGCAAAAGAGGACTTCTCTGATGAGGATGGTATTAAAGCTGGAGAACTTAGTGTTATCTATGACGAAATGGGTGGATGGAATGCTGAGTCTGACGCCCAAACGATGTTATCTAACGTAGGCATTAAAGATGATATGCATTATCAAATGATGTCAGAGCTTGAAAACAAGGATAAAGTAAGAGTATTACTTGCTCAAGCTTTATTCGGAAACCCTGATGTTTTGATCTTGGATGAGCCTACCAACGACTTAGATATAGACACAATCGCTTGGTTAGAAGATTTCCTAGGCGGTTACGAAAACACGGTTATTGTTGTATCTCACGACCGTCACTTCTTAGATGCTGTCTGTACACACATCGGCGATTTAGATTATTCTAAACTTAACTTATATACTGGTAACTACACATTCTGGTACCAAGCTTCACAATTAGCGACAAGACAAAGAGCTCAAGCTAACAAGAAGGCGGAAGAAAAGAAAAAGGAATTACAAGACTTTATTGCGAGATTTAGTTCTAACGTTGCGAAAGCAAAACAAGCAACTGCTCGTAAAAAAATGATTGACAAGTTAAACATCGAAGATATTAAACCATCTTCTCGTCGTTATCCTGCCATTATTTTTGACCAAGAAAGAGAAGTTGGTGATCAAATTTTAGAAGTTAAAGGTTTAGAAAAAACAAAGGATGGCGAATTATTATTCTCTAATGTTGATATCAACCTTAAGAAAAATGATAAAGTTGCGATCATTTCCAGAAACTCTTTAGCAATTACTGAATTCTTCCAAATTATTACAGGAAACGTAGAAGCAGACAAAGGAAATTACCAATGGGGTGTTACAACAACTCAAAGTTATATGCCTCTTGACAACTCTTCTTTTTTCCAAGAAGAAATTAATCTTGTAGATTGGTTACGTCAATTTGTTTTAACCGATGAAGAAAGACACGAAGAATATGTGAGAGGTTTCTTAGGTAGAATGTTATTCTCAGGTGATGAAGCGCTTAAATCTAGCCAAGTACTTTCAGGAGGTGAAAAAATGCGTTGTATGTTCTCTAGAATGATGCTTAAAAAAGCCAATGTTCTTGTAATGGATGAACCAACCAACCACTTAGATCTAGAAAGTATCACGACATTGAACAACTCTTTGAGCAACTTCAAAGGAAACATTCTTTTGTCTTCTCATGACCACGAAATGTTACAAACTGTTTGTAATCGTATTATTGAGTTAACGCCAAAAGGTGTTATTGACCGCGATATGTCTTACGACGAATATCTTGAAGATAAAAAAATAAAAGAACTAAGAGACCAAATGTATTCTTAATTTCTTTTTAAAAATTATAAAAAAAAGCCGCAAACAATTTGCGGCTTTTTTTTATTTTAATAAAGATTATTTCGTAAGTTTAGTTGTAAGCAAAGTTACAGTTCCTGTATCTTTCCAAAGACCATCTTTCTTAGCTCTTTTTTTGATTGCTTCAGCACGCTTATTACTATCAGGATGCGAGTTGAACATCTTTTGAAAACCACTCTGTTTTGCACCACCATCCTCAGATAACAAGGCTAGTTTTTTAAAAGCTCTATACGCCCCAACAACATCGTAGCCATTCGCCTTCATAAAATCGTAAGAATAGGTATCCGCTTCCGACTCCTGCTTTTTGCTGTGAGATGCGTCTAACAGTGCATTAGCCATTGCACCAAGCTGACTATTATTAAGTGTCGCAATTGTCTTAGAACTTGCCGATGCAGCATCTGCATTAGTAAAAGTTAAAGCCTTAATTTTAAGAATTTCTTCCAGTATAAAAATTATAATCCTTTATTACTATATTGATGAATTCAAGATCAGAATATGAAAAATTGGTAGTATCAAGTTTTATCGTTTGTTTTATTTTATCTGCTAATTTTTTAATGATAATGTTATCTTTTGATTTTATTGCGCGCTCATAATTTTCTTTGATGATTCGCATATCGTTATCATTTAGCAAAATAACCTGTGGAAAAATAGGCACATAATCTTCTTTAAGCTCCTCCAAAATTGTATGCGAAATATTAAATTCACTTTTTAAAGAAATAACAGCACAACCCGAAGCAACATCTCCCAATCTTTGGTTGTATTTTGAAGACACCATACTTATCAAACCGACAACACCAAAATTAGAATAAACATCAATAAGTCGCATGAACCATCGCATAAGATAATCGCCAAATGTAGCCTGATAACCGTCTATTTTTACAATCCTAATTTTTAATAATCTTTTACCTGGCGTTTGCCCTTCAAAAAGGCTTTCCAAAACAAAAGTGTACAAGATTACTGGTAAATAAAAGATTGATAAAAAAGCACCGATAGACCAACTATCCCAACCTTGCATTAATCCGCCAATACCCAAAACATCAAAAAGAATCCAAAAAACTGCAAATCCGTAAGCTGCTTTTATCAACATATCAATAATGAAGGCAAAAAATCTTTGGCCAACACTAGCAATTTTAAAATTAATGTTTACATTTTGAGATGTATTGATGCCTATTTGATTCATTTTTTTGTTACATTAGCAAAATCATGAGAGAAATCGCTTTCATTAAACAAAATAAAGAAAAATGGTTGGAAATCGACCAAGTCATTCAGGGAAAAATTAAAAAAAATCCCGATGACCTGTCATCTTTATACATAAGTATTGTCAACGATCTCTCATACGCACAAACTTATTACCCAAAAAGTAAGACAACAATCTATCTCAATTTTTTGTCTTCGCAAGTTTTCCAAAAAGTATATAAGACAAAACGTGTTGAAGAAAATCGTTTCAAGTCATTTTTTCTACAAGAAGTCCCACTAATCGCTTACCAATATCGAAGATATCTACTCTATGCGATTTGTTTTTTTGTAGCATTTACAAGCATTGGCGTTTTGTCCTCGATTTATGATAAAGATTTTGCAAGACTTATTTTGGGGGACGATTACATCAACCAAACTTTAGAAAATATAAAAAAAGGCGACCCAACTGCCATCTATGGGACAGGTTCTACTTGGGGCACTTCTTTCGTCATAATCCTTAATAATTTATATGTTGGTGCGAGACTCTACATCTACGGTATATTCGGAGGAGTTGGAACCATCTACGCATTGTTCCAAAATAGTGTTATGCTAGGAGCTTTTCAATATTTTTTCAAAGACCAAAGTGTACTACTAAAAAGTGCTAAAGGCATTTGGTTACACGGGACATTTGAGATTATCGCAATGCTTATCGAGGCTGCTGCTGGGCTTATTTTGGGAGCATCAATATTATTTCCTAAAACCTATTCGAGATTCGAGTCTTTCAAAACCGGATTCAAAACAAGTATGAAACTTTTTCTAAGTACCGTTCCGTTTACAATAATTGCTGGCGTTATCGAAGGTTTTATCACGAGACATGCACAGGCTATGCCGCTTTGGGCTAACTTGGCGATCATCATTATTTGTCTATCAATAATTGGATTCTACTATGGTATATATCCAAGAATGCTTTATAAAAAACACGTAAAATATGCAGATTTTTCAGGAGCGAAACTTCGGTAATTTGGTTAGTGACACATTTAATTTTTTCCGAATTTATGGGAAAGATTATTTTAAGAGTTACTTTATCATCAATGGTGCGTTATTGCTCATAATGACATTGTTAACGATATTCTTCTATCGCGAATTTTTTATGCAAATTTTGGTTGCCAATGCTGGTGGACAGAGCTATATGTTCGAAAGTTATTTTAGCAACAACTGGCCAATTCTTGTGTTGGTGGGGATTATTGCTTTTATGTTGTTGTTTATTATTGCTGTTGTTGTGTACACGTTTCCTATTTTCTACATGAAGCGCATCGGCGAACATCAAACTAAAATTACAACCGACGAGCTGCTTTCTGATATGAAAAAAAATATCGGAAAATTTTTCATATTTTGTCTAGCAACAAGCTTTATTGTTGCTCCAGTTATGATGATTATGTTGGCAATTTCCTCATTTTTGATTGTAATTCTAGTAGGTTTCTTATTATTAATATTATTAGCGCCAGCATTTTACAACGTACTTTATTTAGCCCTTTACGATTACATGAGTACTAATAAAACATACTTCGATGCACTCAGCTATGCAGCTAGAACCGTTTTTGGAGATATGTTTAATACACAAAAAACCAAATTCTGGAAATATTGGGGTTCAACTTTAGTTCTTGGTGTTATCATCTATGTTGTGAGTATGGCGTTCTCTACGATTCCGTATTTTATGATGATTGGCAACATGAGTCTTAATCCTAACTACGACCAAATCAATGACCCAAGTAGCCTGTTTTCTGGCGTAATGGGTATTATCTTTTTTGTTAGTTATGGCGTTTCAATTTTGGTCAGTTCTATTGTATATAACCTAATGGCTGTTAATGTAGGTTTTATGTATTATGACAGTCGACAAGATCTACATCGCGATTTAGACATTCACGAAATAGACACTATTGGTAATCAAACAGATGCGTAAATTTTTAGTCATCATATTAATGTATGTTTTTGTCCCTATTTTTGGGCAAGATTATGATGTTGTGGTTCCTCCACAATCGCCAGCAATCTTAGCAAGCGAAACTCTTACGGAAACCGATTCTATTTTAAAAACTAACTACCAGACAGACAACACTGTAACGACTAGAAAGTTTAGTCCTAATTACTATAAAAAATACCAAGGTGAAGATTTCGATTATCGCTTGACAAAACCTCGTGAATCTATTTTTGCAAAGTTTTTAAAATGGTTAGATAAAGCGCTAAACACATTATTTGGAAATGTTGACACGCCAAATACTTTCAAATACACAGAGATTATCATTAAGCTTTCTGTGATTTTACTCGTTGGATTTTTACTGTATTTTATCATCACAAAATTATTTTTGAAAGAGGGTAATATTTTCTTTAGTAAAAAGAATAAAAAATTAAAAATCGCAACGGAAGATCTTAAAGAAAATATCCACGAAATCAATTTTGAAAAAACGATTGCCGAATACGAAGCAAAATCCAATTATCGTATGGCAACGCGTTATCAGTTTTTATCATTGTTAAAAAAGCTTTCTGACCGAAAATTAATTGACTGGAATATTGAAAAAACCAATCGTGACTACAGTCGAGAACTTAAAAACGATGATCAAAAAACACAGTTTAATCGACTGACCTACATTTTCGAAAACGTTTGGTATGGCGAGATAGAGCTTGACCAATCGCGTTATGAGTCATTCAAATCATATTTTAATAACTTTAAATAATGAGTAAAAATTTCAAAATATATCTTGGTGTTTTTCTCGTTATTTTAGCAATAATGGGAATTTTCCAAGTCAATAAAAAACCAATTGTAGATTGGCGCAAAAATTTTGATCCTAACTCAAAAACGCCTTTCGGACTTTTCGTTTTTAATAAAGAAGCCGATCATCTTTTCGGTGGCGCATTAGAGCGCATTAACCAATCACCTTATGATTATTACTCTAAAGAAAAGGAGACGCAGAAGCACAATATTTTAATCATTGAAAAAAATCTCGACACCGAATCTTGGAGAAAAATTCTTGATAACGTTAATACCGGTTCTAGCGCCATGTTGATTTCGAGAGCTCTTCCCGCAATGTTGGAAGACAGCTTACAGTTTAGACTTTGGGTTAACAATTCCGACACAACATACAATCTAGAATTTACCGATGTCAAGCTAAAAAATGACACTTTGCTTATTAACAGACTGCCCGATAGTCGCGGTTTTACCAAGATTAATAAAAGCACTGAGATCATCGGTTATAATAAAACATCAGGCTTTGGAAACGACGAATACAAAAACGCCAATTTTATTAAGGTTAAACATGGTCAAGGTTATTTTTATTTATATTCGGAACCGAGTGCTATTTCCAATTATTATCTTTTAAAATCGCGGTCTGCTTATCCTACCAAGTTATTTTCGTTCTTGCCTCAACAGAAAACAATTTGGTTTACAGAAAGTAAATCTGCGGGCAATTCGCAGTCGCCAATGCGTTTTATCCTTGCAAATCCGCCATTGCGTTATGCTTTATATATCGCAGTTTTGGGCTTGGCTTTGTTTATGATTTTTAATGCTAAACGAAAACAACGTATCGTCCCAATTGTAGAACCACTGAAAAACACGTCATTAGAATTTGTAAAAAGCATCGGAAATTTATATTTACAAGAAGGCGATTTCCATGATATGATGGCGAAAAAAGCGCAATATTTTTTACACAAAATTAGATTGGATTTATTGATTGATACTTCCAATTTGGACGAGGAGTTCATTAAAAAATTACACTTAAAAACGGGTGTCAAAATAGAAGCTATTCAGGAAGCTGTATCTCTAATAAAGAAAGCGCAAGATCCTTATTCTAACGTTATGAAAGAGGATTTTGTAAAAATGAATAGTCTTCTCGATGACATTTTAAAATAGATTTTGAAAATTAAAAATTATGGAACAACAAGATCAACCAAGTAGCGACTTCCAGTCCAGAATCGACATGTCTGAGCTGAGCAACAGCTTACACCAAATAAAACAAGAGATTTCTAAAGTCATCGTAGGACAAGATAAAATGATCGACCATCTTTTGGCGGCACTTTTGTCTAACGGACACGTGTTGATAGAAGGCGTTCCTGGTGTTGCAAAGACTATTACATCAAAACTTTTGGCCAAAACCATCGATGTAGATTTTAGCAGAATTCAGTTTACGCCAGACTTGATGCCGTCGGATATTTTGGGAACGTCGGTTTTTAATGTTAAAGAATCTGATTTTAATTTTAAAAAAGGACCAATTTTTTCTAATTTCATTTTGATTGATGAGATCAACCGTTCGCCAGCGAAGACGCAGTCGGCTTTGTTCGAAGTGATGGAAGAACGCCAAATTACAATGGACGGTGTCACTTATCAAATGGAAGAACCATTTTTGGTAATCGCTACGCAAAACCCAATCGAGCACGAAGGAACTTATCGTCTTCCAGAAGCACAACTTGACCGTTTTCTTTTTAAAGTTGAAGTAGGCTATCCTGACCTTAACCAGGAAATTGAAATCATTAAAAACCAGCACCACAACAAGCTTGATGATAAAACCGATCTGGTTAACAAAGTCGTAACTGGACAACAATTAAAGACGTACCAAAATCTTGTAAAAGATGTTGTTGTTGAAGAAAAACTAATTGAATATATCGCTAAAATAATTGTAAACACAAGAGAAAACCAATTCTTATATCTTGGCGCTTCACCTAGAGCAAGCTTGGCTTTGTTAACAGCTAGTAAAGCTTTTGCAGCGATTCGTGGTCGCGATTTTGTAACGCCAGACGACATAAAAGAAGCCGCACTTGCAGTCTTAAGACACAGAGTAATTGTCGCACCAGAACGCGAAATGGAAGGTCTAACGGCTGACGAAATTATCCGCCAAATTTTAGAATCAATTGAGATTCCACGTTAGGAAGCAAGAAAAAAGCTTTAGGTAAGCCTAAGCAAAACATGGCAATTTTGAAGGAATGATCAATTTAGCAAAAAGCAATTTCATTTGTTGTAAGGATATGCAAAACAACAGAAAGCTTAACTAAAACCTAAACTTATGGTTTAAAAATACACATAACATGAGCCGCAGTTACAATTGCGTCAAATATTCATGACAGATAACACTTGCTTATCTTCATCTTTTGAAAAATGATAAATGCATTAATAAAATCTCTTAACGCAAATTAAAACCTACGACCCAACACCTCGTAACCAAAGACTATGAAAGCACTTTACCTCAACAACAGATTATTCTTCGCGCTAATGCTAGCGGGCTTTATCTACGTGTTGGCTTTCTTTTTTCCAATACTGATTTGGCTCGCACATATTGTTGTAATCTTGATTTTAATTCTAGCTTTCGTTGATTATCTTATTTTATTTAAAGTAAAAGACGCGATAAAAGCACAGAGAAGTCTGCCAGAAAAGCTATCAAACGGCGACCAAAACCCAGTAAGAATCGATGTTAAAAGTCATTATCCTTTCAAAACTAGGATTAAAATTATTGATGAAATTCCGTTTCAGTTTCAGAAGAGAGATTTCTTTATCCAGAAAGAATTGAAAGCCAAGTCAGAAATTTCAATGCAATATATTTTGGAGCCGAAAGAACGCGGCGAATATAGTTTTGGAAGCTTAAATGTCTTTGCAAATTCACCGATTGGTTTTGTTGCTAAACGTTTTCAGTTTCAAAAAGATGCATTGTTACCGAGCTATCCATCATTTATACATCTTAGAAAATATGAATTGATGGCGCTGCAAAATGAATTTCAACTTGGAGGCATAAAAAAAATTCGCAAGCTAGGACACACCATGGAATTTGAACAAATCCGCGAATATGCGCAAGGCGACGACATCCGAAGCATCAACTGGAAAGCGACTTCCAAAACCACTCGATTGATGGTCAACCAATACCAAGACGAAAAATCGCAGCGGATCGTGATGCTCATTGACAAAGGTCGCACGATGAAAATGCCCTTCAATGGATTGAGTCTTTTAGATTACTCGATTAATGCGACGATGACTTTGTCACATATTATTCTTAAAAAAGGTGATCGCGCTGGCATGATGGCTTTCTCAAAAAAAATGGAAAATCGTGTGCCAGTTGACAATAAATCTGGGCAACTTCGCAAGATTTCTGAGGCTTTGTACAACATCCAAACTAACTTCTTCGAGAGCGATTACAACCGACTTTATCAAGACGTGAAATTTAGTCTCAACCAACGAAGTTTGGTTTTACTATTTACAAATTTTGAAACTTTGGATGCGTTAAATCGCCAGATTAAATATTTAAGAGGTATTGCTAAAAACCATTTATTGGTAGTTGTATTTTTTAAAAACGCAGAAATTAATACCTTATTAAAAACCAATCCTGAAAGCATCCAAGAAATCTACGACGAGATTATCGCTGAGAAATTTGAGTTCGAGAAAAAACTGATTATTCAAGAATTAAAAAAATACGGAATCTACTCTGTTTATACACTTCCGGAGAATCTCAACATCGATGTTATCAATAAATATTTGGAGATAAAAGCGCGCGGAATTTTGTAATTTTACATGAGAATTCTCGACACAATTTTTCTTGCTTCGCCTCGAAAAACCACTCGAATTGACGCACAAAGTAATACAATAAAAATTTAAAAATGAAAATACAACTTAATAGAATCAACGACGATTATTTATTTGAATGTAGTAATCAAAATGGACATTCGATTTTAATTGACAATACCTCAAAAGAAGGCGCAACAGGTGTTTCACCAATGGAAACAGTTTTGATGGCAGTTGCTGGATGTAGCGGAATTGATGTTGTTTCTATCTTAAAAAAACAGCGTCAAACGATTACGGATTTCAAGGCGGACGTTGAAGGTGAGCGCGTACAAGTTGATGATGCAAAACCTTTTAAACACATTAAAGTGATTTTTAAACTAGAAGGGGAAATCGACCCTAAAAAAGCTCAAAAAGCAGCAGAACTATCTTTTGAAAAATATTGTTCTGTCTCTAAAACTTTAGAACCTAATGTTGAAGTTAGCTACGAAGTATATGTTAATGGAGAGAAAGCTTAGTTTAAACTAAAATTTTAGATAAGAAAAAAAGTCAGCATTTACGCTGACTTTTCTATTTTTTGAAAGAATGGTTTTATTTTTTAATCAAACCTAATTCTATTAATCTTTCTGTTAAAAATTCTCCTGCAGTAATGTCGTCGAAAGCTTTTGGATGGTCATCGTCAATTGTATTTTCTAGAACATTTAATGGCATTTCACTAATTGGATGCATAAAGAACGGAATTGAAAAACGTGAAGTGCCCCACAATTCTCTTGGTGGATTTACAACTTGATGAATTGTAGATTTCAGTTTGTTGTTAGAATGTCTTGATAGCATATCACCAACATTAATCACCAATTCGTCATCTTGCGCAATCGCATCAATCCATTCGCCTTTGTGATTCTGAACCTGAAGTCCTTTACCCTGTGCGCCCATTAACAACGTAATCAAATTGATGTCACCGTGCGCCGCTGCTCTCACAGCATCTTTTGGCTCATCTTGGATTGGTGGATAATGAATAGGACGCAGAATTGAATTTCCGTTAATGATGTAATTATCAAAATAAAACTCGTCCAAGCCTAAATAAATAGCCAACGCTCTCAACACATAAATACCCGTTTTTTCTAGTTTCTGATAAGCTTCTTTACCAACTTCATTGAATTGTGGTAACTCATCAACCATTACATTTTTAGGATATTCAGCTTCTAGTTTTGGATTGTTTTCGACGTATTGTCCAAAGTGCCAAAACTCCTTAAGATCGCCCGTTGTACGACCTTTTGCAGATTCTTTACCAAAAGAAACGTAACCGCGTTGTCCTCCAATACCTGGGATCTCGTATTTAGCTTTGGTTTCTAATGGAAGGTTGAAAAAGTTGCGTACTTCTGAGTACAGATTTTCAACCAATTGGTCATCTAGAAAGTGACCTTTAAGTGCTACAAAGCCGATGTCTTCGTAGGCTTTACCGATTTCATTTACAAATTTTTGTTTACGTACCGGATTATCCGATAGGAAATCACGCAAGTCAACACTAGGAATGTTTTGCATTGTTTGTAATTTTTATACGAATGTAAATTTAAACAATTTTTCAAAGGCTATAATAAAATTTTATCACAAATTATTTTAAACGACAAAAGCCGCAAGAAAA
This sequence comes from Soonwooa sp. T0.1_25, assembly GCF_057652215.1. Taxonomy (NCBI): domain Bacteria; kingdom Pseudomonadati; phylum Bacteroidota; class Flavobacteriia; order Flavobacteriales; family Weeksellaceae; genus Soonwooa; species Soonwooa sp. T0.1_25. The sequence goes on from NZ_JBYFBZ010000007.1 coordinate 46,886, forward strand.
ACCGTAAAGTTTAAATTTAAGAAAAGTAAAACTATTATATAATTTCGCCCATTTTTTTTAAAAATTTAATCAAAAAAAACAGCCTTATTTTCATAAAGCTGTTTTTGACTATGTAAAGAAAAATCTTATTTGTTCATCGACATTAAGAATTCTTCGTTGTTGCGTGTGTTCTTGATATTCTTCATCACAAAGTCCATTGCTTCTACAGGATTCATATCAGAAAGATATTTTCTCATAATCCACATACGTTGCTGCGTTACTTCATCTTGAAGCAAATCGTCACGACGCGTACTCGAAGATACCAGATCCACGGCTGGATAAATACGTTTGTTGGCAATTTTTCTATCCAATTGCAATTCCATATTACCAGTTCCTTTGAATTCTTCAAAAATCACTTCATCCATTTTTGATCCCGTGTCGATAAGTGCTGTTGCGATAATTGTCAACGATCCACCACCTTCAATCTTACGGGCAGCCCCGAAGAAACGTTTTGGCTTGTGAAGTGCATTGGCATCAACACCTCCAGAAAGAATTTTACCAGATGCTGGTGTCACCGTGTTGTAAGCTCTTGCCAAACGCGTGATAGAATCTAACAAAATCACAACATCGTGACCACATTCTACCATTCTTTGCGCTTTTGACAACACAAGATTAGCTACCTTAACGTGCTTTTCCGCAGCTTCATCAAATGTAGAGGCGATCACTTCAGCATTCACACTTCTTTGCATATCGGTAACTTCCTCTGGACGTTCGTCGATCAAAAGCACCATCATGTAAGCTTCCGGATGATTTGCAGAAATAGCGTTGGCGATATCTTTTAATAAAATCGTTTTACCAGTTTTCGGTTGTGCAACAATCATCGCACGCTGACCTTTACCAATTGGTGCAAAAAGATCTACAATTCTAGTTGAAATCGTTGAATTTCGTCCAGCCAAATTAAATTTCTCTTGAGGGAAAAGTGGCGTCAAATATTCGAAAGCTACACGATCTTTGATAAATTCTAAATCTCTCCCGTTAACTTCTGTTGGTTTTTGTAATGAAAAGTATTTTTCACCTTCTTTTGGAAGTCTCACGATACCTTTAACAGTATCACCAGTTTTTAGACCATAATTTCTGATCTGCGCCGTCGATACATAAACGTCGTCTGGCGATGAGATATAACTAAAATCTGAAGAACGTAAGAACCCGTAGTTGTCTGGAAGAATCTCCAAAACGCCTTCGATGGTTACAAGTCCATCAAAGTTAAATTCTTTCTTAGCTGGCACTTCTTCCTGCTGAGATTGTTGTTCCTTATTCTGATTATTTTGGTTGTGATTGTGTTGTTGGTTGCCGCGGTTTTGGTTTTGTTGACCTTGAGAATTCCTGTTTTGGTGTTGCGGCTTTTGCGTTTGCTGTGGTTTGGGAGCTGCTGCTTCTACTGGTGTAGTGCTTGTTGTGCTCTCTGGCTGAGTTTCTGCATTGTTAGCTTCTTCAGCTTTTGGTTCTTCCGTTTTTGGAAGTCTCTTGCGAGGTCTCTTCGTTGTTTTGTCTGCTTCCTGTTCCGAAGTTGCTTCTGCTGTTGGCGTTTCTGCTACTGGAGCAGCAACTGGTTTTTCTTCAACTTTCGCTTCTTCGACTGGGGCAGCTTCTGTAGCAACTGGCTCTGGCTTAGCTTTTGGCTTTCTTCCAGGTTTTTTGGCTGGTGTTGCTTTTTGTACTATTGCTTCTTCTTTAATTTCCACTTCCTTCATAAGTTGGTTGTTGGCTTCTAAGTAGGATTTTATTTCGGTTTGATGCGTTGACTGATAATCTAAAATCGCAAAAACCACTTGTTCGTGTTCGGGTTTTCTACTGATTTTAACGCCTAAATCTTTTGAAATTTGAGTCAATTCGTCGAGCGACTTTGACTTCAGCGTATCAATGTTAAACATAAATGTTGTAAAAAATTGTATTTTAAAACTTTGTAAGTAAGAAAGTTAAACCAGGCGGCTTAATTATTTTCTGAGTGATTACTATGCAAATCTACATTAATTTTTGAAATACGCAAAAATTATTTTAAATTTGCCTAATCTTTTAAAGATAAAGAAGATACTAAAATTTTATGATCCAAAGAATACAGTCCGTTACCATGTTCTTTGCTGTATTATCAGCAGTCTTTTTATTTTTGACTTCGCAAGATGTTGTCATTGTAGAAAGTTTACCGGTAATGCTTATTGCATGTATTGTCCTAGTACTTTTGGGCTTGCTAAGTATTTTTAGTTTCAAAAATAGAAAAAGACAAATTCTACTGAACAACATCAGTATGGTTATAAACGCTTTGTTGATCGGTTTGTTGGGGTATTGGTTACTAAGTTTATCCGGAGGAATTAGTTTTCCTGAGAAGGGTATTGAGCCAATTTTCCCGTTGTTGGCGATTATCTTTTTACTCATGAGTAATTTGTATATCCGTCGCGACGAGAGGCTCGTAAAATCTGTCGACCGTCTTCGATAAATCACACAACGATTTTTTTGAGTTTAAACAGCTTCTTATTAAGGAGCTGTTTTTTTTATGTTGTTACGGAAATGCATTACATTTGTAGCTTAATAAATTTTCAATGAATTTATATAGAAGAATTCTACGATTTGCTGCTCCACACCAAAAATATATCTACGCTAGTTTATTTTTCAATGTTTTATATTCACTATTCCAGATAGCATCGTTAGGGACAATTTTGCCCGTTTTAGGGATGTTGTTCGGAACTATTAAAATGGAAGACAAACTTGTAGAACCAATTTATGATGGGCATATTTCACACTATTTTAATTACCTTAAAGAATATTCGTATTATTATATTCAATCTCAAGTTAACGAAAAAGGCGCATTAACGGTTTTGGCTTGGCTTTGTTTGATAACAGGATTCATGTTTTTACTACGTAATATTTTCCGTTATCTAGGCGCATATTTACTTATTTTCTATCGTGTTGGCGTGACAAAAGACTTGCGAAGTGCGATGTATAATAAGATTTTAGCTTTGCCAGTTTCGTTCTTTACAGAACAGAGAAAAGGTGATTTAATGTCGAGAATGTCGAACGATGTTGGCGAAGTCGAGAGTAATATTTTAGGAAGTTTGGTGGATTTAATCAATTCGCCATTCATGTTAATCAGCACTTTGGTGACCTTATTTTATCTAAGTCCGCAATTAACTTTATTTAGTTTAGTGGTTTTACCAATCATGGGAACACTTATTTCTTTAATTGGAAAAAGTCTTAAAAAAGATTCTCACGAAGCTCAAAATGAATTAGGAAACATCTTCTCTATCGTTGATGAAACCTTAAAATCCACTAAAATTATTAAAATCTTTAATGCTGATAAATTACTAAGTAACCGCTTTTCTGGTTCGATGACAAAATGGATTAATAATTCTGTAAGTCTTGGTCGCAAAAAAGAATTAGCATCACCAACCAGCGAGTTTTTGGGTGCGTTAACTTTTTTAATGATTACTTGGTATGGCGGTAAAGAGATTATCGTTAACCAAAGTATTCGTCCAGAAGATTTCTTGGTATTTTTAGGTATTTTCTTCCAAATTTTACCGCCTATCAAAAGTCTTTCTTCTTCGATTTCTAATGTACAAAAAGGTGAAGGATCTTTGGTTCGTGTGATGGATATTTTGGACGCTGATGTTAAAGTTGATGAAATTCCGAATCCTGTGCCAATTTTTGAGCTAAAAGACAAAATCACTTTTGAAAACGTTGGTTTCTATTACAATCAAGAACATTTAATTCTAAAGAATTTTAATTTAGAAATTAAAAAAGGACAAACTGTCGCTCTTGTTGGACAAAGTGGAAGCGGAAAAACAACGATCGCAAACTTGCTAACGCGTTTCTATGACGTGTCAGAAGGCAGTATTAACATTGATGGCGTTAATATTAAAAACTTAAACTTAAAACAATACCGTTCGATTTTAGGAATGGTTACACAGGAGTCGGTTTTGTTTAACGACACAGTTTATAACAATATTGCGATGGGTAAAGAGAATGCAACTCGCGAAGAAATTATCGAAGCTGCGAAAATTGCTAACGCCCACAACTTTATCGAAAGTCTTCCTGAAGGTTACAACACCAATATCGGCGACGATGGTAACAAACTTTCTGGCGGACAAAAACAACGTGTTTCAATTGCGAGAGCTGTTCTCAAGAATCCTCCAATTATGATTTTGGACGAGGCAACTTCTGCGTTAGATACAGAGTCTGAACGTTTTGTACAAGATGCTTTAGAAAAAATGATGGAAAACAGAACTTCGCTTGTTATTGCTCACAGATTATCAACCATCCAAAAAGCTAATCATATTGTTGTGATGGAAAAAGGTGAAATCGTCGAACAAGGCAGCCATCATGATCTTATGGAAAAAAATGGTGTCTACAGAAAATTGGTTGAGTTACAAAATTTTGAGTAGGTATAAATTTGCTTACAATCTATTTTAAATATAAAGTGATGTCAAATCTGGCATCATTTTTTTTTGTCTTTTTTAAATTTTAGTTTTAAAATGAATGAATTTTTAAAAGACATCATAAATAATCCAAAGCAACGAAAACAGCATAAACAACTCTCCTATTGATATTTACACTAATTAAAATATCAAGATTCATGAATTTTAAAACACTTAATTTTTTAATAAAAAAAGGCGCTTAGTATTTTTGAGCATCAGATATTTAATAAAAATCATGAAAAAAATCTACTTAGGCGTTGCAATTAGTTTATTATCCATTACATTTTTATTTTCGCAAAAGAAGTTTAACTTTCTTAATCAAACATTTGGGACTGCTATTTACGGCATTAATAAAAACGGTCAAGGTGTTATGGGTTTAAGATATTATAATTTTGCTACAAATACGCTTACCGCTGCCGAATCACAAGTTGGAGCTCTTGCATCAGTCAACGATAACGGACAATATGCAGGCGCTACTTTTTAGGATGAAGTCAATTATATTTTTCAACCAAATTTTAAAAAATCTAGCAATTGGCAAGCAATTCCTGGGTTTTCGGAGTCTGTCCCAAGTCAATCTCAATTTACAACTTACAAAATTTCGCCAAACGGAAAATGGGTTGTTGGGCAAATGTCAATTGGAACAGAACAATACGGAATGTTTGTTTTCAACACCGAAACAATGGAAATGAAACGCGTGATCGGTGGCGATTATGAGCATTATGCCGCTTATAACGTTAACGATAACGGAATTGTCGTAGGCTGCGCTGACCTTTACGGGACTTGGTACAAAAAGAACGCCTGTCTATCTTAATGTTAATGATATGCAGGTTAACGAATTTTCGCCAAGGCCTTCAGCCATTCTTAATGCGGCAGGCGGCATCAATGCGAACAATATCATTGTTGGAAATTATAAAAACCAAGCTTTTTATTACGATCTGAACAATAATAATTTCCAATCAATAGATAATTCCTGCAGGTTCTATTTCGTGCTCTTTAATGGACATCTCCAATACTGGAGTTGCTTTTGGTTTCGCAAGTATGAGCGGAAATTCCAGAAAAGCTGTCATTTATCATCCTTCAATGAGAAATACTACCATGTATTTAACAGATTTTCTGTCTTCTAACGGAATCGATTTTTCGACAGCAACAGATCAAACTTTAGGAACTGCATCAATAATTTCTTCAGATGGAAAATATATTGGAGGCTTCATCAACTCAACAATGGCAGCATTTGCGTATGGTTGTGCTGTTTATCTAGATGACGCAACTTTAGGAACTACCAATAATCTTACGACATCCAAAATCTCATATATCTTAATCCCGTGGCGGATAAATTTAGTAAAAAAATAAATGAAAATATTTCTAACATCGAAGTATACAATATCGCTGGAACAAACACTCAAATTCTAAAAACACAAAACAATGAAATAGATGTCCGTCATCTGTTGCCTGACACTTACATTATCAAATTTAATATTGGTAATACAGTCTTTAGCGAAAAATTTATTAAAAATTAATTGTGATCCCCAAATGAAAAAGAGCGAAAATTTCGCTCTTTTTTTATGCTTGATTATGTTGAATATTATCAATTAAACTCAAAACTTTTAATTTTTGATCTGCATATTTAGCTTGAAGTTCAGATCCTTCGCCCATTCTTCGATAATATTCTAAAGCTTTTTCTGCAAAGAATTTTTTGTGATAATCACTAACATCGGGAACATTGGGAAAATTGGTATGGAATAACATTTCGTAGTAAGCTTGCCATTCGCGTTCGTTTTTGTCTTCCAGCATCATTTCAGGAGATTTTTGTCGGACGTGCAACATCTCGTGAGCAATCATATTAATAACTAAATTAAATTCAAAATCAAATAAATTTCGGGGTATTAAAACCATTTGACGCTCACCAATATCACCATTTGCAGTCAACAAAATAGAGTTTTTCTCTAACTCGTCGCGAAAACCAAAACCTTCTAAATTTGGATGATCGAGCTCAAATTCATAAACAAGAAATTTAGCCAAATCCAAAATTTGATTGTTCTCTTTATAAGCATTAATGTTAAACATCAGCTGATCGTAATTCATCCTATAAATTTTCACGAATGTAAAAAAAACTTTGTTTGTGCTAAATGTTTTTCTCGCCTTTATTCATTTTCTTCATCGCATTCACCTTCACCTTTCTAAACGGTCGAATCATTTTTTTAATTGGTCGAAGTGATCGTAAATAAATGGTTACAACCAAAGAAATACAAGCTGCTGTTCCGAGCGCGCCACCAAAACCTTTAAATTCTTTGGAAATATTGTGATAAATCAAAGTGAAAATAATTGGAGCGATAAATAAATTGAAATTTTTAAAATGTTTTCTTGACGAAATCATCCCAATGAAAGTTGATCCAATCACGATGAACGGAATATCTTTCGGTAAATCAAAATGCCAAAACCACGTATTGAACTGGTAAAATCCGCCAACCAACATGGCTATTAACCCTGACGCTCGAACGGGACCTAATTTTAAATTTTTGTTTAAATGATAGGTTAACCAAGCGCCAGAAGTGGCTAAAACGATATTGATGATCAGCGTTTCTACCATGGCAAAAATAATTTATAGATGACATACGCGTACAAAACGCCCATAAAAGCTAAAGTTCCCAATTTTCCGCCAATTCCATGGAAATAATGATGCGAAAACGTATAAAAAACCGCCGTTAAAATCGTTGAAAGAAATATAAAAATATAACCGTACGGAAGTTGCGTCATACCCACGAAAGCGCCACAATAGATGGCAATCGGCCAATGCGCCGCCGATTTCATTTGATATTCTATATTTCGTGTAAAACTTCCTGTAAAACCTACCAATCCTGCAGCAAAAACGGTGTTTAAACCAACAGTAGTTTGTAAAAAATAGGTTGCAAAACTTCCTATCAAAAACCAAACGAACAAATCGTAATGTACTTCGTGTTTATGCTCGATGTGCAAACGGTGTTTTTTTCGATAGGACAAAGCCATTCCCAAAACAATCAACGAAAAAGCAATGAGAAACCAAGGTTTCAAAGTTTTTTCTTTGATGATGGCCACAATAAAATAAACCTGCGCAGCGATGAACAGGAATAATAATATTTTGGGAATTACTTTTTTAAAATTTTGCATTTAAATAAAAATAGGGCGATTAACGCCCTACTTCTTTATTCTTCAATAATCAAATCTACGCCTAATTTTTCGGCTAAGAGTTTTGAAATTTTTAATTTTAGCGGCTCAATATCAATATTTTGCATGGCATCGTTTGCGAAAGCGTAAAGCAACAAAGCTTGCGCTTCATTTTTCGAAATTCCTCGTGCACGAAGGTAAAACATCGCATCTTTATCCAATTGTCCAACCGTACAACCGTGCGAACATTTCACGTCATCAGCGAAAATTTCCAACTGAGGTTTGGTGTCGATTGACGAACCTTCAGAAAGCAAAATATTGTTGTTTTGCTGATAAGCATTGGTTTTTTGAGCAATTTTATCTACAAAAACTTTTCCGTTGAAAACCCCATGAGATTTTCCACCGAAAATTCCTTTATAGTTTTGGTACGACTCACAATGCGGTTGATTGTGATGAACCGCCGTATGATGATCCACCAATTGGTCTTTATCAATCACCGTAATTCCGTTCATAAACGAATTAATATTACTTCCGTTTTGAATAAAATCAAGGTTATTTCGCACCAATTTTCCTCCAAAAGAAAAGGTATTTACTGTTGCTAAACTGTCTTTTTCTTGTTTTGCGTAGGTATTATCAATCAAATACGATGTGTCGCTGTCGTTTTGAAGTTTATGCCAATCTGCTTTTGCATTTGGATAAACGAAAATTTCCGTCACCGAATTGGTGAACGTAAAACTTTCATCAAAATTATGATGACTTTCAATAACTTCTACTTTCGAATTTTCTTCAACAATTAACAAGTTACGTGTATTGTAAAACGTGTTTTCTTGTTGATTTTGAGAAAGATAGAACACATGAATTGGTTTTTCAATCACCGTGTTTTTTGGAACGTGAAGGAAAAATCCGAATTTGCAATAGGCATCGTTCAAATCCACAAATGGGTTGTTTTCCAACGCAATGGTATTGAAATATTTATCGAAAACCGCTTTATGTTTTTCATCATTCAACGCATGGTTGAAAGACAACATTTCGATATTCGCAATCGAAATTTTCGACAATTCTTTGTGCAATTCTCCGTTTACAAACACGATGTAATCGAAGTTATCCTCGCCCAAATGCAATTCATCAATTTGCTCTTTCGTAATGTGATGCTCATTGATTGGGAAAAAATTGTATTCTTTTTTTACAATTTCCGCAAGGTTGGTGTATTTATATTCTTCGTCTTTCTTTGTTGGAAAGCCCAATTCAGCAAACTTTTGCAAAGCCGCCTTTCTTTTGTCATCGAGAAAACGATGCTTCAAGCTTTCTAAAAAAGAAGTATGTTTTTCTAAAATTTGGTCTAATAGAGCCATTTTCCTGTTTTGAGTTTAGGGTTTATGGTTTAAGGTTGTGCGTTTCCAAACATGAAACATTGAACTTCAAACATAAACTATTTAAGCAGCCAATCGTAGCCTTTTTCTTCTAATTCTAATGCAAGAGATTTGTCTCCTGTTTTGATGATTTTTCCGTCCGCTAAAACGTGTACGAAATCGGGTTGAATATGATTCAAAAGTCTTTGGTAGTGCGTAATTAAAAGCACAGCGTTTCCTTCATTTCTGAATTTATTAACACCATCCGAAACAATTCTCAAAGCGTCGATATCCAAACCTGAATCGGTTTCGTCCAAGATCGCTAATTTCGGATTCAGCATCATCATTTGGAAAATCTCATTTCTCTTCTTCTCACCACCCGAAAAACCTTCGTTTAACGAACGAGAAAGGAAATCTTTTTTAATTTCCAGAAGCTCAGATTTTTCACGAATCAACCCCAACATTTCTTTTGCTGGCATATCTTCAAGACCGTTTGCTTTGCGGTTTTCGTTCATTGCCGCTTTAATGAAGTTCGTTACCGAAACTCCTGGAATTTCCACTGGATACTGAAACGACAAGAAAATCCCTTTGTGCGCTCTTTCTTCTGGTGCATCTTCGATGATATTTTCACCTTCGAAAAGGATTTCACCATCCGTTACTTCGTAATCTTCTTTACCAGCAATCACCGATGAAAGCGTAGATTTACCAGCGCCGTTTGGCCCCATAATCGCGTGAACTTCACCCGGTTTTATCTCTAAATTGATTCCTTTTAAAATTTCTGCGCCATCTTCAATTCTGGCGTGTAAGTTTTTAATTTCTAACATTATTGATGTTTGAAGGTCTAAAGTCTAAAGTTTAAAGTTCGAGGTTTAAGGTTTCATGTTTAAAGTTCAAGGTTTGAACATTTAAAGTTCTTATGTTATTTGAAAGCCATTTTCCTTTATCATTAAACAAAAAACACTATTTATACTTGTTTCCTTTTATTTCTGTTTTGGAAAGATAAGTTATAAAGTTGCTTATTTTTCCGCTTAAATTTTGCAATTCTAAAAGCAAAGATTCAAAATTTTCTTGGTCGAAATATCCAAAATCATATGCTCTATAAACTTGAGAGCGAACTTCTCCAACCGAACCTTTCGCAACCGAAAGAAATTGTTTGAATTCTTTTGTTCCTCCTCTTTCAAATCCCTCTGCTGCGTTGTCCATTACTGAACCAATCGCTGCTAAGATTTGACTTTTGAATCTATGATCTCTTTTTAATTCTTCGTTTGCTTGAATTAAGTCATAAAGTTTTTTTGAAATTCTGCGAGCTTCAATCCAAATTTCTAAATCTTCGAATCTTGTGATTTTTCCCAACTTTAAACTTTATACATTAAACTCAAAACAAAACGTATTATCCTACACTTCCCTCTAAAGAAATTTCCAGAAGTTTTTGAGCTTCAATGGCGAATTCCATTGGGAGTTTGTTGAGAACTTCTTTGCTGAAACCATTTACGATTAATGCAATTGCTCTTTCGGTGTCGATTCCTCTTTGGTTGCAATAGAAAATTTGGTCTTCACCAATTTTCGATGTTGTTGCTTCGTGCTCCAATTGTGCGGTTGGGTCTTTGATTTCGATGTATGGAAAGGTGTGTGCTCCACATTCATTCCCCATCAGTAAAGAATCACACTGTGAGAAATTTCTCGCTCCTTTTGCAGACGGCATTACTTTTACCAATCCACGGTAGGAGTTGTTCGATTTTCCTGCAGAAATACCTTTAGAAATAATCGTTGAACGAGTATTCTTACCAATATGAATCATTTTTGTACCTGTATCTGCATATTGATGCATGTTGGTAACGGCAATCGAATAAAATTCTCCGATTGAATTATCACCTTTCAAAATACAAGATGGATACTTCCAAGTTACGGCAGAACCGGTTTCCACTTGCGTCCAAGAGATTTTTGCGTTTCTCTCACAAAGTCCTCTCTTTGTTACAAAGTTGAAAACCCCTCCTTTTCCGTTTTCATCACCTGGATACCAGTTTTGTACGGTTGAATATTTAATTTCTGCATCATCCATTGCGATTAATTCCACAACAGCGGCGTGCAATTGGTTTTCATCACGAGATGGCGCAGTACAGCCTTCCAAATACGAAACATAACTTCCTGCATCTGCGATAACAAGCGTTCTTTCGAATTGTCCTGTTCCAGCTTGGTTGATACGGAAATAAGTAGAAAGTTCCATTGGACATTTCACACCTTTTGGAATGTAACAGAATGAACCATCAGAAAACACTGCTGAATTCAATGCTGAATAAAAATTATCACCTCTCGGAACAACAGTTCCCAAATGTTTTTTAACTAGATCTGGATGATTTTTAATCGCCTCAGAAATCGAGCAGAAAATAATCCCTTTTTCCGCCAACGTATCTTGGAACGTCGTTTTCACGGAAACTGAGTCCATTACGATATCCACAGCAACACCAGCCAAACGTTTTTGCTCTTCGATGTTGATACCTAATTTTGCAAAGGTTTTCAAAAGTTCTTGATCAACTTCGTCTAGACTGGCTAATTCTGGTTTCACTTTTGGAGCAGCATAATAACGAATTGCCTGAAAATCTGGCTTTTCGTATTTGATGTTCGCCCAATCCGGTTCTTCCATTTTTTGCCAAATTCTGAAAGCGTCCAAACGCCAATCGGTCATCCATTCTGGCTCCTCCTTCTTTTCCGAAATCATTCGGATAATATCTTCATTAAGACCCGTCGGAAAATCGTCATACTCGATGTCGGTATAAAAACCGGCTTCGTATTCTTTGGTTTTAAGATCTTCTCTTAGATCGTCTTCTGTGTATTTTGACATTTAAGATTAATTATTAAAAAATTAAATGATTAAAAAATTAGCTCTTCTTTCTGTTATCTGTTTTCGATAAATAATCGATAAACTTTGATAATTGAACCGAAACGGCTTTACAATCATTAATTAAACTTTCTGTTTCCTCACCGTACAACATATTACAGAGATTCAACATATTTCTCACTTCTGCACAACTTCCTTTTGAATATCTCAAAAATCTTATAAGCTGAGCGTTGTTATTGTACTCACTTCCTTCCGCAATGTTATTGGAAATAGAAAGCACGGCTCTTTTTAGTTGATTGCAGAGTTCAAATTCCTTGTTGAATTTTTCTTGATTTAAAAGATCAAATATTTTCTTCGTTAGATCAATAGTTAAAATGTAAACTTTAAATTTTTCAAACTCTCGCGTCATTTTAATTTTTTAATACTTTAATAAATAATCTTTTAATAAAATTTACAAAGAAAAACTCTCGCCGCAGCCGCAAGTTCTTGAGGCATTTGGATTGTTAAATACGAAACCTTTACCATTCAGTCCGCCAGAATATTCTAAAGTTGTCCCGGCAAGATAAAGGATGGATTTTTTCTCTACAACTACTTTTACACCGTTGTCTTCAAAAATTTGATCGGTTTCCCCTTTTTGGTTGTCAAACTTCAAGACGTATTCAAGACCGGAGCAACCTCCACTCTTTACACCTACTCTTATATAATCTGTCTCAGGATTGAAGCCTTCCTCAGTCATTAACTGAGCTGCTTTGGCTTTGGCCTGATCTGAAACTTTTATCATTGTTTTTATTTAGAATGATTTTTTATAGTGCAAAAATACAAACTAATTTCCGCAATCTCAAATCGATAGATTCTATTTTAGTAATTTAAGAATATATTAATGACTTTTAATGAAAGTTTAACTTATTAAATGCTTGAATTATTAGTAAGTATTAAGGTTAATTTTTATTAAACTTTAATTAACATCAGTAGATTTATTTTTTAAAGCAATTTAACTTTTAAAGTCAAAAAAACTCTAAACACTAAATTTGAATATGAAATATATATTAGGAATAATTGGAGTCATCATTTCGCAATTCGCGTTTTCGCAAGCGACAAGATTTGTTTATCAAGCTAGCATGACGCCAGATTCAACAAAAGTTACTGAAAAGAAAATTGAAAAAGTCTATCTACATGTCGATGGACAAAAGTCGGTTTTTTATTCAGAAAATAAAGCAAAACGAGATTCTATCATGGCTAGAATGCGCCAAACTAAAAATTTTGATAGAAGTCAAATACAAGATTTACGCTCGATTATTGATTACATTGTAGAAAAAGATTTAGCAAAACAAAGTCTTAATTTCAAACAACGAATTGCTCGCGACCAATATGTCTATGAAGAGCAAATCCCAAATGCATGGAAAATTTTACCCGAAACTGTAAAAATTGGAAATTACCAAACTCAAAAAGCGGAACAAGATTACGGTGGACGTACTTGGTATGCATGGTTTACAACAGATGTACCTTTACAAGATGGCCCGTACAAATTTGGTGGTTTGCCAGGATTAATTGTAAAGCTAGAAGACAGCAAAGGTGATTATAGTTTTGACTTAATGGAAAGTAAAAAAATTGCTGGCATACAATCACCCGAAAGTCGGGGCCAAGATATTAGCATTAAAAAAGATAAATTTTTGGCTCTGCAAAAGAAATTCCAACAAGATCCTAGCAGTTTTATGAATGCAAATTCTAATCGAATGGGGGGTGGACAACGTGGAAATGCTGGTGGCGGTCAACAACAAGCTCCTAATCCTCAACAAATGCAAGACATGCAAAAGCGAATGCTAGACGACATTAGATCGAGAAATAACCCGATTGAAAAATTATAAAAAAATAGAACCACTTAATTGGTTCTATTTTGGTTTTAAAAGGTAGTATCTCACTAACTGTGTAAGTTGAAAAGTTATTCTGAAAAATTTTCAGCCCTCAACACTCAAAAAAATTTTCGGAAACCTAACGAAGTGGTTCGGCGAAGCCAAATAACTTTTTACTATTTTTAAACATTATACAGTTATGATCGACAAAGGAGAATTATTAAACAGCAAGGATTTCTACAAATCCTTTAAGAATGGAGAAGATTTAACCTCGTTCTTCAAACAAATGCACAAACGGGCGGTAGAGCACATGCTCGAAGCCGAACTGGAGCTCATCTTGACAACGAAAAACACGAAAAAACCAAAGAAGGCAATTACCGCAACGGGCACGGAACCAAGAAGATAAAATCCTCTTTCGGCGAGTCCGAGATCAAAGTTCCCCGTGACCGAGAAGGAAGTTTTGATCCTGCCCTAGTTCCCAAAAGACACAATATTATCCGATGGTTTGGAGAACATCATCATTTCCTTCTATGCCAAAGGAATGAGCGTGAGCGATATAGAGGAACAGATCCGTGAGATTTTAGCTTGCTCATTTGTTCACCTACTTTTTCCTTAACTACTTTAGCATAATGTTCTTGTGTGATACCAATATCAGAATGCCCTAGTAGTTCAGATACAATTTCCATGGGAACATCATTATAGAGTAAGATAGTAGAAGCAAAAGTTTTTCTTCCAGTATGATGAGTTAAGGTTTTATTGATGCCTACAATTTCAGCTATTTCCTTTAAATAAGAATTGAATCTTTGATTACTAATTATTGGTAATAGCTGTTTATCTGTTTTGTATTTATTAATAATAGATTCTGCTTTTGATAATAAAGGAATGTCATAATTCTTTTTAGTCTTTTGCCTGTAGATATGTAGCCACTTATTACCATCATAACCAATGTAGATATCTTCTTCTTTTAAATTACCCATTTCTGAATATGCTAATCCTGTATAACTACAAAATACAAACATATCTGCAACTTGTTGCAATCTTTGAGATGCAAATTTGTGCTTCTCTAATGCTTCTAGCTCTTCTTTAGTTAGGAATATAACTTGTTTCTTGGGTTTCTTGTTCTTGAATAACATGAAAGGATCTTTAGCTAAATAATCTAAACCAACTGCTAGTCTTACAACATGCTTCAATCTTTGGATGGTTTTATGTATGGTATTTTGCATAAACAACTTTTCTGCTTTTAAATAGAACTCAAATTCTGTTATAAAAGCCATGGTTAAATCCTTTAGTAGGAAATCTGCTCTATTGTACTTGTATTTGATAAAGGATTTTACATGTGTTTGTGTTTGACTAAACTTTGCTAGGGAAACTGCAGAAGTTGAAATTCCTATTAGTTTTGCTTGTTTTGCAATATGAAGTTTAAACATTTCCATTAAGGATTTTTCTTCTTTAATGTTTTCACCTTTATAATGGCTGTAGATGTCATTTACATCATATTGTTTTCCTTGGACTTGTAGCAATAAAAAAGCCTGATTAATTTCTTGCTTAATCAGGCTTAGTTGTGTATTGATTTGGTTATTTCCTTTATTAGGAGGAAAAGCTTTTTGTTTAGCAGCATTCCAATAATCTGGATTAATAAATATGCCAGTTGAGAACTCTTTTCTTTGGTTGTCTAAGGTGATTCTACATGTCAAAGGACATAGGTTACTCACATTCATTTTTGATTTTCGGATGTAAAATAGGGTTTTCATTTTTCTAGTATTAATGGGGTTTTGAAATGGGACACCTAGGTTTTTGTGGGACACCTAGAAGAGGATTTTGTGAAGAAATTTTGAATTAAATTTCAGAACTTATACAAAGTGATTTTGTATTAAAATATAGAAAGGCCACCTAGAATAAAATTAGGCCACCTAAAAGTATGCCTTTAATTTCAAAAATTGAGGTTTTTAAAATCTTGTTCCTAAATTTAGAATTTCTGTAAAAGCTTATGAATAGGGAAATATATAAAAATAAAAAATCCCAAATCTTTCGACTTGGGATTTTGTGTGGGTCCTGAGGGATTCTCCTAAATTCTTATTTTTCTTTTATTAATAGGTGTTACAAAGGTTTCCTAAATTAGGGTATGCCTAAAAGGATGCCTTTTCTGAAATATTTTAGTTTGTATAAAACTGCACAAATTCGTATTCTTATATTAGATATTTCCCAATTTGTGCACTTTTTTGCTATTACTTCTATATAAGTTAGGCCTAAATATATCTTATATTTCACAAAATAGCCAAATAATAAAAGTACACTTTTTTAAATTTACAATTGTACTATTTAAAGAGTATTTATAGAGAAATGTAATGCTAGTATTTCTATTAAGAAATCATTATGTAGATATAGGTTTTAATCTAAAACTGTGATAGTCTATAGTTCTTAGATTTCCAGTATAATGAGCTTTGCCAATTTTTAGAGGTTTATTAATTTATGAATGAATGTTATGATGAAAAAACATTATGCTCGGTGCTAATTAAAAAATGAAATATATGGATACTTTAATTTTATGGGTAATATTTTAATATTGAATAATTACTTGAGGAGCCCTTTACTTCTATGAAGCCTAAAAAATTCTTTTCCGAATCTAATATTAATCTAAAGTGTCTAACTCCGTATTTTTTTATTGATGGATTGTTCAGATAATTTGATGATGTTAAATCTGCATCAAAATAGTAGACAAAGTAATTTTTCTCTTGTTCCTTTCTGTTAAACTTTATAGGATAATTGTTTAGACCATTAGTATGACTTAAAATCCCTTCATTTAGATTAAAGTAAATTGTGTTTTCTGACTGATATCTTACTCCATCAATGTTTAAGATTTTAGTATCATAGGTCTGTGCAGTTACCTTTATTCCAATGACAAAAAAAAGAAATAATAATGTTTGTTTCATAATGTAAATTGTTAGGTTTATTACTGTATATTGATAATTTGCATTCTTAAAGTTTCATTCCCACTAAATTTAGAACTTAAAAGAATAAGCATTCCACTATTAGTGATCAAGTTTTTTACAAAAAATTCTTCTTTTGATTTGGAGTTTACATCAATCATATATTGAAAACTTGAACTTGCTAAATCCGGAATGTCTTTGAGGAAAATTAGATTTGAAACTCCTTCTTTGTCAGTAAGTTCAATATCAATATCTCCATTCTGATATACAAACATTTTATTTATATTTCCAAAGTATTGTGTGTTTCTTGGAGTATTTGTTTTTGTATTCATCATTTCTATGTATACTTTTCCAGATGAGTAACTTTTAAATTGTGCTGTAAATTGAACTGTTACAAACATGAATGTAAGTAGAATAATTTTTAGTTTCATATTTTTTAATTTAATTGCAATAATCATTTTCTAATATTTTTACAAGAAACATTCTTTCTCTGTCATCTTCAAATAATGCAGTTTTATCATTTGTGTCTAGCTTTGCTTCATCTATATTGAAATGAGTTTCATCTAGCCAACCTCCATTAGCCCAATAAATTTTTATTATTCTATTGTTATATACTTCAACTGGAAGGGTATAATAACTGTCTTTATCTGTTTTCCAATTGTGCACTTCAATATCTGCACAATATTTTCCATCTTGAATTCCTGAAGACCCACAAGATGACACTAGTGTTAATATAAAGAAGAAAGCAGTTTTGATAATAATTTTCAAGGTTTACTTTTTTTATTTCATTTTTGAGAAAAGATTATGCAAATGTAGTGACACCAATGATGTTTACATTACGGGAAACCATAAAATGATAAAATTTAATATTGGAATATATGGCATTTAGTTAAGAAAACATAATCAACAACTTTTACTTGTCAAATAAGTCAAGTTGGATAAAGCTGAAATTCTTAAACTTGTTGGTAAAAGAATCAAAGAACTGAGAGAATCTAAAGGAATTTCTCAGATTGAACTAGTTGGCAGAATAAATGGAGAAATTGATCCTACCAATATTTCTCGTATTGAATCTGGTAGAATTAATCCTACTGTTTTACATTATTTAGAATTGCAGATGCTCTAAAAATTTCTGCTAAAGACTTAATTGGTATTGAGGATTGATATATCAAAGTTATTTATATTCTTATAGTATTACTTTGCATATTTTTCTAAATGCAACTACTACATCAAAAGAGCTATATTAATAATATCTACACCTTTTTCAATTCAGATTATTATGTAGTTTTATGCTCATTTTTTGCTACGTGCGAGTCTGAGTATTTAAAAAAAATTAAAGTAATCCCTCATCTGCAAAGCTAAAGTATGATTCTTTAGTTACAATAAGATGATCTAATAATTTAATATTCATAATGTCACAGCAAGATTTAAGTTTTGTTGTAATGTCTTTGTCTGCTTTACTAGGATTTGTATTACCACTAGGATGATTGTGAACTAGGATTATTCCTGTTGCTAATGTTTTTAAAGCAATTGATAGTATTAGTCTAGTGTCAACAATACTTCCAGTGATACCACCTTTAGAAAGATGATGTATCCCTAGAACATAATTCCCCTGATTTAATAACACAATCTTAACCTCTTCATGTAGCTCTAAAGTACCTAGATTCCAATGGTTTTTAATAAGGGTGACAGCAGATTGACTATTTGTTATTTTAGCATTGTCAAGAATGCTAGGATAATAATTTATTTGTATTTCTGATACTTTCATTGTTGAAAAAAATAAAGCACATCCATATTTTTGTTATGGATGTGCAGTTAAAATTAGTTAGTTAAAGGCTTGTTCTAAACTCTTTGCAAGTTTAGCTTCATCAGTTTCAACATCTTCTGGAAGATAAATATATCTATGCTCTAGAGAAATAACCTCACCAGTCTCTTTAATAGAGTATTGATAAGGCTCAGTCTTAATTTTAGTAATAGAACCTGGAAACTCAGTACCAATAAGTCCTTTGCATGTAGCTTCATCAAAAGTAGTTGGCACTAAAGCTTTTTTAGCAGTAGCATAATACTGTCCTGAGGTTTTGGACTTTATCATTTCTATACCACCTTGAACTTCTAGAACATAAAATTCTGTTCCATCTTCTTTTTGTCTTGTTTTGTAGTTGATAATTCTTACCATTGTTTTAAAGTTTTTGAGTTAGATAATGGTCTTTTACTACAGACAACCCTGAAATTCAGGCTTGAGAATCTAGAAAAGATAATCTTGCATGAAAATATTTTTGTTGTAGCAAAAGAACAGGGGGGATCCCTGATGTCAAGAATAGGTGGGGGTAGTTAATATAGGGGAGTTTGCGTAAGTAATGAGGAAGCTGAAAAATTTTTTTAAAAATTTTTCTTAATATAGCTTGCTAAAAAAAAACATGTCAAAACTCTACTTGTTATTAATTGTTCTTCTGCTTTTTTCTTGCAAGAAGGAATATTCAGAATCCAGTTCCAGTTCCCAATCATTTAGTAGTTATGTTGAAAGTGAAGAAGTTGATCCTGAAGAGATGGAAATTTCTTCGTGGGAAGATGCAGAAAAATATAATGAATTGACTGGTGATTATCCTGACGGAATATATTGTGCTGAAGTACAATACTATAATCCCAACACTGGTACAAGAAGTAATTATGACCTAAATGTTGAGGTAGAAAATGGAGATTTAACTGTAATACATTGGCCAAATAGTGGGTGGCTTGATAGCTCTCATTTTTATCCTAGTAGTATTTCTACAGGAGAAATGTCATTTACTTCTGATAAAGGTTATAGATATACTGTAACACTTACAGATTATGGAGGAAATTGTTACACAACATCTGGAATTAGAATTAGAAGTGATCTTGAAGAAGATGAAAAAGCAGTTACTTGTCCTAGATGTGGTGATAGTAAATCTACATATGATGAATATTGCTATTCATGCACAAGGAAAATTAGACAAGAAAAGGAAGAGGAAGAAGCAAAAGCAAGAGAGGAAGAAGAAAGGAGAAGAGAGGATGAAGAATATTAAGTATTTTCTTAAATTCTTGTAGCTGTTAAAACTAAAAGTTATTTTTATAGTTTTTTACCATAAGATTAACCAATGTCAGAAGAACATAAGAAACAGCTAGAACAACAACTTTGGAATATTGCCAATGAATTAAGAGGCAAGATGCATGCAGATGAATTTAGAGATTATATTCTAGGATTTATCTTCTATAAATATTTATCTGAAAAGATGAATATTTTTGCCAATAAGATTCTTAAAGAAGATAACATAAAATATTCTTCAATAGATGAAGAAAAAGAAAATGGTAAAGAATACTTAGAAGCTATTAGAGAAGAAGCTTTAGAAAATTTAGGATATTTCTTAAAACCTTCTGAACTTTTTACAGCTATTACAAAGAAAGGTAACTCTGAAACTCTAGAGAATACCTTTATTATTGAAGATGTACAAAAAATACTCATCAATATTCAGCTATCAACAATGGGTACAGAGTCTGAGGAAGATTTTGATAACCTGTTTGAAGATATGGATCTTAATAATACCAAACTTGGTAAAACTCCTGCACAAAGAAATGAGCTTATTGCCAGAGTATTATTCCATTTAGATAAGATAGATTTTCAATTAGAAGATACAGAATTAGATGTATTAGGAGATGCCTATGAATATCTTATTGCACAATTTGCTAGTGGTGCTGGTAAAAAAGCAGGTGAGTTTTATACTCCTCAGCAAGTGAGTAAAGTACTTGCAAAAATAGTAACTGTTAATAAAGACAAACTAAAATCTGTCTATGATCCTACTTGTGGTAGTGGATCTTTACTACTAAGAGTTGCTAAAGAAGTAAAACAAAATGTAGGTGATTTCTATGGTCAGGAAATGAACAGAACCACTTACAACTTAGCTAGAATGAACATGATTTTGCATGATGTTCATTTTAGAAAATTTGATATCAAACAAGAAGATACTTTAGAACACCCACAACATATAGGACAAGAGTTTGAGGCTATTGTAGCCAATCCTCCTTTTTCTGCAAAGTGGTCTGCAAATGCTTTATTTACAACGGATGAAAGATTTGCACCTTATGGAAGATTAGCTCCTTCTTCTAAAGCAGATTTTGCTTTTGTACAGCATATGTTATATCATCTAGCTGAAAATGGAACTATAGCAGTAGTTTTACCACATGGTGTTTTGTTTAGAGGTGCTGCAGAAGGACATATCAGACAATTTATTATTGAAAACAGAAACTACCTAGATGCTGTTATTGGCTTACCAGAAAACCTTTTTTATGGTACTTCTATCCCAACCTGTATTTTGGTACTTAAAAAATGTAGAGAAACTCCTGAGTCTATTCTATTTATAGATGCAAGTAATGATTTTGAAAAGGTAAAAACCCAAAATAATCTAAGAGAAGAAGATATAGAGAAAATCTTTAGTACTTATAAAGATAGAACTGAACTAGAGAAGTATTCTAGAAATGTACCTATTTCTGAAATTGTAGAGAATGACTATAATCTTAATATCCCTAGATATATAGATACATTTGAAATTGAGGAAGAAATAGACATTAACAAGATAGCTTTAGAGCTAAATGAGTTAGAAAAAGAAATGCAAGTTGCAGATTCTGATATTGCTAGTTTCTGTGCTGAATTAGGAATCCAAAAACCTTTTTAAGATGAATACCCCCAAATTAAGGTTTAAAGAATTTTCTGAGGAATGGTTTTCAACTGATATTGGCTCATCTTGTATAGTGAATCCAAATACAGGTGAGATCCCTAAAGAATTTTATTACATTGATTTAGAAAGTGTAAATAAGGGAGTCTTCTCAAGAAAAGACAAAATTAAATCATTTGAAGCTCCAAGTAGAGCTCAAAGAAATCTGAAAAATCATGACATACTTTTCCAGACTGTAAGGCCATATCAGCAAAATAATTATTTTTTTTCTCTAACAGATGACTTATATGTTGCTTCAACAGGTTATGCTCAAATTAGAACAGATCAAAATTCAAAATTTATATTTTATCAACTACATAATCAAAAGGTTTTAGATGAAATTTTAAGTAAATGTGAAGGGGGAAACTATCCTGCTATCAATTCAACAAATCTTAAAAACATTTTAATTTATCTTCCCTCTCTTCCAGAGCAAGAAAAGATAGCTTCATTTTTTACAGTAGTAGATAAAAAGCTCACCTTACTAAAAGAGAAAAAAGAAAAGCTAGAAACCTACAAAAAAGGAGTTATGCAACAGATTTTCTCCCAAAAACTAAGATTTAAAGATGACCAAGGTAATTCTTTCCCAGAGTGGGAAGAGAAAACTTTGGGGGAAATTGTAAGTGTTACAACAGGAAGATTAGATGCTAATGCTATGGTTGAAAATGGAAAATATAGATTTTATACTTGTGCTAAAGATTTCTACTTTATTGATAAATATGCTTTTGATATGGAAGCTTTACTAATATCTGGAAATGGTGCAAATGTTGGTTATATTCATCATTATCAAGGTAAATTCAATGCCTATCAAAGAACATATGTTCTAGGAGAGTTTATTAATATTTCAGTAAAATATTTGAAGTATTTTCTAGAAAGAAATTTATCAGTTAGGATAAATAAAGAAAAAAAAGCAGGAAATACTCCATATATAGTTTTAGGTACACTAACTGAGATGATAATTATTTTGCCAACTTTAAAAGAACAAGAAAAAATAGCTCAATTTTTAAAAGCTTTAGATGATAAAATAGAACTGATAAGCCAACAAATAACTAAAACAGAACTTTGGAAGAAAGGCTTATTACAACAGATGTTTGTGTAAACTAAATAAAATAATGAAGAAGATTATATCACTATTTTTAGCATTTTTAAGCATTAGTTTAAATGCACAAATATTAACAATGGATGAGGTGAAGTTGTTAAATGACAAAACTCTAGTTGAGATAGAAGAGTATTTAACTAGTAAAAATTATGTATTAGCGGACAATAGTAAAGATGCATTAGGATTTAATAATGTATCTTTCAGATACAACCCAGACAATAGGATTAGTACAACATCAGAAGTTTCATATTCTTATAAAGGTAACAAAAGCTATATTACAATTTCTACATATAATCCTAGTATTTACTCAGAATATTTTAAAAAAATTAAAAGCTATAATACCCAGTTAAGCCATTCCGAAAATAACAATGAAGAAATCATAAAAGTGTATGTTAATGATACAACCACTTTCAAAATATATCTTGGTGTTAAGAACATAAAGGGAAAAAAGCTTAGTTATTATGATATAGATGTTACGTCTAAAGAGATGGCTAATTTGCTAGAGTAAAAAAATATACAACCATGGAAGATTTAAAAATTGAAAAAGAAAAATTTTTAAAATGGCAGTTTTTCATATTAACTATTTCTGCTAGCTTTAGTAGAGGTAATATATACAAAGAAGGTGTTAAAGAAGAACAAAAATTAAACTTTAAGAAAACTTTATTTTTTGCCTTAAATGGTATAGCTGAATCTAAATATGCTTTTGAAAGTGCTGAAAATCTAATTAGCAGCATGAGAAAAATTCAGCATCAAAGCATGAATTATGAACACATACTGCAAGGAGGTAAACTCAGGTTTGGAACTTGTCAAAAATTAGTTAATTTGTATTTGAAGTATTTGTGGTGTGCTAACATAATAGAATACACACCACTTCATTTTCCTTTGGATAGATTAATACAAAAAGGAGTCAATAAAGTTAATTGGACTAAATTAGATGATTCATTTGAGTATTTTCAAAAAGTAAATGAAATCCATCCTCAACAAGGTAAAGCAGAATGGGAATTAAAAGAATACAACAAACAATTTTATTAGTATGAAGAAATTATTATTTTTTATTGCAATCATGTGTTGTGTTGCAACCTACGCACAAAATCTTACTTTAAATGAGTTGATATCACTAAGAAAAATGGATATTGAGCAAGTAGAAGACTTCTTAACTAAAAAAGGTTGGAAATTCAAAGATGTAACAACTCCAGAAGAAGGATCTCTTGGAATGCTGTCTTTTGTATATAATTCTAATTCTGATTTTGACTATGCTGAAAGTTTCTTAAGATACTATTTTGGTGAATATGGTCAAGAAAATAGGATTTGGATTCAGATATCTAAACAATCTAAATATTCAGAATATTTACAAGGAGTGAAAAAATTTGGAAAAGGACCATATACAATGGCAGATAATGGAAATTTGAAGAAGATTTATTCTGGTGCTACAACAGCTTTTGAATTTACTACAACAACAGCAAGTAATAAGTATGGAGATACTGGCTCTGTATGGTATTTATTAATTGTTGAAAACTCCGATTATGTGAACAATCTTATTAATGTAGCAGAAGAGGAGGAAGAATAATGGCAATACAATCAGAACTAGCATTAGAGCAACAATTAATTGAACTATTACAAAAAATGGGTTATTCATCTGTATCTATTCCAGATGAAAAATCTTTAATAAAAAACTTAAAAGGCCAATTAGAAAAGCATAATAAAATCAGTTTTTCAGATGCTGAATTTGACAAGGTTCTTAATATTCTTAACAAAGGATCTGTATTTGAGAAAGCTAAAACACTACGTGAAAAACAACATATTATAAGGGATAACGGAGATAACCTATACTTTGAATTCATTAATACAGAATTTTGGTGTCAAAATGAATTTCAAGTTACAAACCAAGTAACTATAGAAGGTAACTACAAAAATAGATATGATGTAACTATTCTTATTAATGGGCTTCCACTATGTCAAATTGAGTTAAAAAGAAGAGGGCTGGAGCTGAAAGAGGCTTTTAATCAGGTTAATAGATATCATAGACACTCTTATGGTTCAAACTCAGCTTTATTTCAATATGTACAAATTTTTGTAATTAGTAATGGTGTAAATACGAAGTATTATACAAACAATAGAAAGCAATCTTTCAAACAGACTTTTTATTGGACAGATAGAGCTAATAAGAGGCTTAACAATATTCTTAATGGTTTTACCTCAGACTTTTTAGAGCCTTGCCATCTTTCTAAAATGATTTGCAAATATGTGGTTCTAAATGAAACACATAAGGTGTTGATGGTTCTTAGACCATACCAGTTTTATGCTGTAGAGTCTATTGTTCAGCTTGTTAAGGAAACTAACAAAAATGGTTATGTCTGGCATACTACAGGAAGTGGCAAAACATTAACCTCTTTTAAAGCAAGTCAATTATTGACAAATATACCAGAGGTAAAAAAGGTTGTTTTTGTAGTAGATAGAAAAGATCTTGATTATCAAACTACAAAAGAATTTAATAGTTTTAGTAAAGGTAGCGTTGATGGAACAGATAATACAAATGCTTTAGTAAAGCAGTTTGAAGATGATACCAAATTAATAGTAACCACTATACAAAAGCTTAATACAGCAATATCCAAAAGTCACTATTCAAAAAAAATGCAACAACTTCAAGATGAAAAGATGGTGTTTATTTTTGATGAATGTCATAGATCTCAATTTGGAGAAACCCACAATAAGATTACTTCATTCTTTAGCAATATTCAGATGTTTGGCTTTACGGGGACTCCAATTTTTGCTGACAATGCATCTAAAAATGCTTATGGAAAGAGGACTACTAAAGATTTGTTTGGAGATTGTATTCACAAGTATGTAATAACAGATGCTATTAAAGATGAAAATGTGTTGAAATTTTCTGTTGAATATGTAGGGAGATTTAAGCAAAAAGAAGAATCTGCTACAGCTATTGATATTGAAGTTGAGAATATTGATACAAGAGAGGTAATGGAGTCTGATATAAGGATTGAAAAAATTGTGGACTACATCATATCAAACCATAATAGAAAGACTTATAATAGAGATTTTTCAGCAATGCTTTGTGTCAGCAGTGTTAATGTTCTAACTAAGTATTATGATTTGTTCCAACAGAAGAAACAAAATGGAGAGCATGACCTAAATATTGCTACAATATTTAGTTATGGTACAAATGAAGATGATTATGATGCTAATGGACTATATGATGATTGGGAGAATCTAGCAGAAGTTGCTGATACAAAAGCTTCATATATTTCATTAAATCAACATAGTAGGGATAAGTTAGAAAGCTATATAGCTGATTATAATGGAATGTTTGGAACACAATTCAGTACGAAAGAAACTGAAAACTTTTACAATTACTATAATGATTTATCCAAGAAGCTAAAAGATAGAGAGAAAGATCCTGAAAATCCTAACAATAGAATAGATATATTGCTTGTAGTCAATATGTTTATGACAGGTTTTGATGCTAAAAAAGTTAATACATTATATGTAGATAAAAACCTTAAACATCATGGTTTAATACAATCCTATTCTCGGACTAATAGAATTTTAAATGAAAGAAAAGCTCAAGGAAATATAGTTGTTTTTAGAAACTTAAAAAAGGCTACAGATGATGCCATTACACTATTTAGTAACAAAGAAGCTATAGAAGAAATCATTATACAACCTTACGAAAACTATATAAAGAAATTTAATCTGCAATATGATGAGCTTAATTCTATTGTAGGATCTATTGATGAGGTAGATGAACTTTACACAGAGGAGGATGAATTGAAATTTATTCAAGCTTTTAGGGAGCTGATGAGAACTAGAAATGTTTTAATCACATTTACTGACTTTGATTGGAGTGACTTACAAATGTCTGAGCAAGATTTTGAAGACTTTAAAAGCAAATATCTTGATCTCTATGACAAGGTGAAAAGTAATGAAACAAAGGAGAAATTATCAATTCTAGATGATATAGATTTCGAGGTAGAATTAATTCACAAGGATGAAATTAATGTAACATATATTGTTCAGCTGCTTATTAAGATGAAATCTGAAAAAGCAAGCAAGAGAGAAGCTACCAAAAATACTATTCTTAATCTTATAGGTTCAGAAGTCAATTTAAGAAGTAAAAAAGAGCTTATAGAAAAATTTATTAATGAAAATCTACTTCATATTTCTGATGAAAGTGATGTAACAGAAGAGTTTGAAAAATTTTGGGAGAGAGAACAGAAACAAGCTTTTGATAAGATTATTGATGCTGAAGAATTATCTCCTTTAGAAACTCAAAAAATAATTGAACAATATATGTTCTCAGACAAAGAACCTTTAAGGGATGAGGTCTTGGGATTAATAGTAGGACCAAAACCAACATTGTTACAAAGAAAGCCTCGAAGTGAAAAGATTCTAAGTAAAATAAATGGTTTTATTAATACATTTGTAAAAGGTTACAATATTTAAAAAAATAAATTATGAAGAAATTGTTATTTTTGGCTGTTTTATCAATCATTTCATGTAGAGATGATAATGACGGGTCATCCAGTGAAGTAGTAGGAAAATGGTATGTTAAAGAGTCTGGAATTATTAGTGGTAAAGATGGATCTAAGCTACAATGGGATGAGTTTAGTATGTGCGAAAGAAAGACAAGTATTGAGTTCACTAATGATGGGAGAATCATTCAAAAGGTTTTTACAGAAAAAGCTAATGGTGATTGTGTAGAAGAGCCTGTGGAAAATGGGAGCTACACCTATGATTCAAATACAAAAGTTCTGTCTGGGAAAATTGGAAGTGATAACTTCACAAGAGAGGTAGAAAAAGCTACAAAAAGTGAGCTAAACTTTATTCTTTTTAAATATGACAAGGACAATGATGGACATTTAGATAAGTATATGCAGAATTATGTAAGATAAAAAAACAACCTCAAAAAGAGGTTGTTTTTAGATATATTTAGAAAGCTTTTTCTTAAATTTTGAAGGCTTTTCTACTTGTTAAACCATTTGTGTAATCTTCTCTTTGTTCTATCAAAAGCTGTTTGTTCCCAGATGACTTCAAAACCATTCCAAAAAACTCTAATTTGATTTCCCATATCTCTATAGAATACAAATTTTAAATCTTTATGTTGAACATATACATTGTTAACATTAGAAGATTCTGAGAGATATTTATTATTAGATTCACGAACTTTTTCAAGTCTTTCCAATACACTTTGAGCCTCTGCTAAAGGTAAGTATCTAAAAGCATAAGCATTTCCAAGGTTTCCATTTGGGTCTCTATTTTCTCCAAAAAATGCTAGAAGTAAACCTCTCTCATTAACTTCATCACAATTGAATGCAACTGAAATAAGACCACCACTGTCATCAGAAGCTAAACTTTCTGTTTCAAACTTTATTTCTCTATCTCCTGCATCTCCAATGATTTGGTTAATAATATATTCTTTAGATCTAAATTGAGAAATTTGTTTAGCCATTTCCTTCTTTTGCATATTGGCTGTAAGAAAGGTAAGTGCTGTTGCAGCAACAACTGCACCTGCAATAGCTGCATCATTATTTCTTTGTGCATTAGTAAGTAGCGATACACTTAATAAAAGTGCCAGTAGTGCTTTTTTCATAGTATTTATTTGTAGACAAATTTAACAATTTTTATGAAATATTATTAAAAAATTAGAAACCACCCCACAAAAGTGAGGTGGCTCTAATTAACTCAAAAACCAATGATAATTACTATCACCATTGAGAGTTTTTTGAAGTCCTTTGGTTACTTCAAAGGCATTCAAATTCCTATCTAAGAAAGTGTCTATATAAGAGGATTTATTAGCTTGGGTAAAGAGATTAAATACATTCCATAAGTTGATCTCACCATCTTCCTGTCTAGAGAAATTTTGGTCTTCATAATAATCCTTTGCCATGGTATTAATATGGCTATCATTAAAATTAAGCTGAGGTATCTCCAATTTTTCTTTTTTAGGAAGGTGCTGATATAGTCTACTTCTACCAATTAATTGTGCAAATTGATGTTCTGAAAGATAATCTTGTGTTAATTCCTTCATTTCCATTAGATGCAACTCTGCATTATAATTGGAAATTGTATCTAGAATTTTAGAATATAGTTCCTGTGGGCTAGTAGCTTTAAGGTCAGCTAGAAAACCATCTGTTGAAATGCACATATTCATACATACCTTATTCTGAAACCCAATAAAAAACTTAAACTTTTCCATGGACTTTTTATTGTAAAGGTTCTCTAGATTATAACTCCTTACACCTCCTAAGGTTAAGGATAGCTCATTTCCATTGATAGTATCTCTAATGCTTGGGATCTGAAATATAAAAGCCATTCTTTCATAATAAATGGTCTTTTGATTTTCTAGAAGGTCTTTTGCATTTAGATGTATCGCATCGGGAGTTCTACCTTTTATTTGGTGTGATACTCTGATTTCAGGTTGTGATATGACATGTCTAGAAAAGGACTTTTGTGTAGCTTCTAAAACAACATCAATAAACTCTTGATGTGCTATAGTTTTTTCATTGTCCTTACTAAATACTGGGATAATGCAATCATTCCTTAGATGTTCTAGTTCAACTTCCATAGTGTTAGCTACAATAAAGGGTTTATGCTCAGCAGAATCTTTTAGTTTATTCTCCTTTTCCTGCATAAAAGAAGCCTGTACATTGTTTTCTGTAACAGGCTTCTCTTGGATTTTCTCTAGGTATAGAGTGTCTTCATTTATGTCATCAAGAAATGCATCTCGCAGTGGCTTTAGATGATTAGTATTGTTAATTGTGTTACTGAATTCTGTTGTTTCCATTTCTTGAAAGATTATTTTGGTTAATAAGTAGTGATTTTTTTGCTTCGAAATCTAGTCTTAGACTTCCTTGAAATTGAGGAAAAGCTTTATAAAGAGCATACAATTCTTGAACACTGCAACATTTCTGCATTGCTTCATATACTTCTTCCTCGGAAGTATCTCCTAGGTTTTGATTTGGGATAAAGCTATCTTGTTTAGTAGTGTTAAAAGCCTCCATAGGCTCTATTCTAGGAATCTTGCTAGCTTTTTCTAATCTAGAGTAATTGGAGTTAGTTAATGGAGTTGATTTATCAGAAATAGTTCCTGAATTACACCATTTTAAAATTTCTTCACCAGTTTTTTCAGTAATTTTAAATTCAGGTTTTCCCATAAATAAACCTGTTCTGTCTTTACTAGCTACTGCAAAATGTTTGATATCAATATCAAAGACCAGAGTAAATTCATAATCTAATCCATCTCTTTGTACTGATTTTAAACCCACTTTCTCAGGCACAAACTTACCATCTTTTTGATTTAGAACATAATCTTGTTTAGTGCGCATTGTTGCTATAACATGTGCTTTGCATTGTAGAATTTTGTCAATGAAGAGCTTTTCCAAAGGTTTAATTTTAGCCCAATTGCTAAAGCTATTTCCTGCCAGAGAACTATGGTAATCCAGTAAGTAGTCCCAACAATGCGAGATACTATCAAGAATAATTACTTCCATGCCAGCTTCTTCACAAATATTGATTGCATCAACATATTGCTGAGGTGTGAAAGGTGGTTTTAAAGAAAGAACATTGTAAGTTCCTAAATGTGCATATAAATCAGCACTTCCATTTTCTGTGTCTATAATAGCAACTTTGGAGAAGTCACCATTTGTCATTCCTTTTGCTAGGATTAGGGAGGAGTAGGTTTTTCCAGATCCTGAACTTCCTTGTAAAGCCATTTTGATTCTGGCTTGTTTTCTTTCAGATTGTCTTAATTGCATAGTTAAAAAATTTAAAAATAATTATAGAAAAAACTCATTTTGGCTATTAGCTACAAAGTGCTATTTATAAGGCTAAATACTTGATATTGTGCTGGAAATTTTGTAACTTTGTGTACCAAAAGTTTTGGAACAAAAACTTACAACAGAGTTGTCCTCCTCTGAATTCGTGCGTTGTTAAATCATAGATTTTTAAGATGGGGGAGATTAAAAAGAACCCCCTATTTGTTTAGAGAAAAGTTTGATCAGTACTCTAGGTTCAAAAAGCTATTAAAAGTATTTCAGAATAAAATTAAAACCCTTTCATATTTTAATGAAAGGGTTTTTAGTTGTTAGGTGACCTTTTTTTATATTTTTTTTTTAAAACTGCACAAAATTTAGGAGTATATATAATAAAATAAATTTTGTGCAGTTTTATTCTAAATTATAAGCTTCTAATATATTAAAGTGGTAGTCTCTTTCAGGGTGATTATCATATTCTAATTCTGCTATCTCTGCAGAAAAAATTAGATTTGCAATATTCTTGGTTGTAGAGAGGTTGATTGCTTCAATATTAGGGAACACCTGATTGTTAGGTGTTGTTCCAATTGTAATTCTTGGAGTAGTATTACGGATTTCATATGTAAAAAAGTCCTCTATTAGTATTTTATAGAAGGAGTTGACCTTTTTTTCAAATGATCCATTTAGCCTAGTTGAAATTGTATTGATTCCATTTGATAATAACTGATCTTTTCTGGTAAAGTAATCTATAATATTTTCAAATTTAGATATTTCCGATCTATCAATAAAGTTTGTAAATGGTTTACATGGCAAGTAAGAATATGTATTTTGACCTTTTGTATGTTGTGCTATTTTAGCAACCATTTTATCCCTAAAGTAACTTAAGTCTTTAAAAATATTTATTCTTTCTAGGAATTCTTCTGGATAATTTATGTTGGGATTTGCTTCAAAAGTACTTGCAATAGCTATACAATCTCTAAAGTATTGTCCTCTAGTATATTCTCTATCTTCATTTCTATTTGCATAATCAGCTGTATAATAGTAATCTCTTCCATAGCTCTTGAATGCACCAAACCTAATAAGCTGTTGTTCAAATAATGAGTTTTTGCCTTTTGTTACAGTCTCATAATCATGAGTATCTTTTTTCTTTAGCTTTATTTCAAACTCACTAAAAAGTCTATTTCTAAAGTTTTCAAAATTCATGTAGAAATTCATATCAATACAATGCCAAGGATTAAATGCATCTGTAAAATACTCTTCATAGTATTTGTTTAGTTGTTTCTGAATCTTTCCTTCTTCAAAAAATAGAGTACTTTTATAAGTAAAGCCTTCAAGGTGACAGTTTACAAATTGATCTGCTATTGCGCAATA
The DNA here is from genome assembly GCF_057652215.1 of Soonwooa sp. T0.1_25. Classification (NCBI taxonomy): domain Bacteria; kingdom Pseudomonadati; phylum Bacteroidota; class Flavobacteriia; order Flavobacteriales; family Weeksellaceae; genus Soonwooa; species Soonwooa sp. T0.1_25. The sequence continues at coordinate 78,391 of NZ_JBYFBZ010000007.1, forward strand.
GGTCACATATGCAGATAGGTCACTTCCAAAAAAATCATATGTTGAAGCAAGATATTTTTCTCCTTCATTAAGTTGAAAGTTTTTATATGGTGGGAAATCTAATCTTGCTAAATCTGCTCTTTCAGTAGCTTTACTTAAAGTAATACCATTAGCTACATTGCCATAAAGTTCATTTACATAAAAAGATTCAATCAGTGTTCTTTGTTGTCTAAGATCAAAATATTTGACTTTATCTTCTTCTTTTAGATTAGAGTCATGATGTTTCACTTTATTGTAAAATTCAATAAATGTTTCTTCCTGCTTTGGACTCATATCTTTTAGAGTCTTATAATCAAACTCTTTTGGTCTAGGAGAAATGATGTGTATTTCTCCAGGTTTTCTTTGTCTTGCAATAGCTTGTATAATAGAAGTAATACCACTAGAAAAAATTCCATAGTGATTTTTGAATTGCCCTTGTGTGCTCCTAGGAGGTAAGATAATGACAAAAGCATGGTTTTCTTTTGTGATACTTACACCAGATTTAAAATTGGTTCCTATGTTGCATTGTGCGTTGTCAAATCTATTTTTGGGTACTTCATTTATAGGTCTTTGATTACTTATATTTTCTGAGGTGCAGTCATTTATCTTACCAAATTTCTTTTCAAGCTTTCCTCCAATATTTTTATCAGAAATAAGAGATTTAGCTAAAGTTTTGGAATAGCAGAGAATATCAATGTTCTTCCCCTTTTTTAGTAATTCTGCTGTCAAGTTTTGTATTTCTGGAGTATCATTGGTAAATCTATAAGATGAACTATAGTGAATAAATAATTTACTCTGATTTTCTCTTCTTTTTATCCTAGGAAATTCAATAATGTGCACTTGTTTATCAGTCAACTCTGCTAGATATTCTATTACTATGTAAGAAGATTCTGTAAAAGTTGCACTGATAATAAAGTTCTTGTGAATAACATTCTTCCATTTCCATAAATTAAAGACATATTCCTCCTTGAAGTTTTGTATTGAATCATGAATTTCATCATATATAAATACAACCTTTCTCCCCTTTTTTTCACAATCCTCAATTAAAGAATCTAAATATTCTCTTTTCACCCTAGAGTTTTTGTAGCTGTCTTCTCCAGCATTTCCAAGTAGGGTATTGATTGTAACAACTTGAATCTTTTTATCTATATAAGAAGTTTGATTTCTTCCTAAGTTGCTATAATTGTAAATCTGTTCAGTAGGTATTTTACCATCATTATGTATGTCAGTTACGTATTGCTCAACTAAACTTACAAATGGAGTAGCTACAACTATAAGATAATCTTGTTCTTTAGAATCATAGAATCTTTTAATGGTTTGAATTATAGCATAAGATTTACCATTTCCTACAGGGGCATTTATAACTGTAGTGTTTTTTTCCTTTAGATCTATTAATGGTTGTAGATCCTCATTAATGTATTCACTTGTACCTGTTTCAAAGGTACTTTTCTTTACATTAAAACCATTGGGGTTTTTAGTTTTTCCAAATTTTGTCTTTTCAAATCCACTAATGTTTTTACTATTAATTTTTTTGAATTCAATGGGAAACTCATTGAATAATCTGTTAGGTAACTCCATAATTTATATAACTGCTTTGTAAAAATAATACAAAGCAGTTAAAATGCAGTATTTATAGGATAGAATTTAGCTTGCTCATTTGTTCACCTACTTTTTCCTTAACTACTTTAGCATAATGTTCTTGTGTGATACCAATATCAGAATGCCCTAGTAGTTCAGATACAATTTCCATGGGAACATCATTATAGAGTAAGATAGTAGAAGCAAAAGTTTTTCTTCCAGTATGATGAGTTAAGGTTTTATTGATGCCTACAATTTCAGCTATTTCCTTTAAATAAGAATTGAATCTTTGATTACTAATTATTGGTAATAGCTGTTTATCTGTTTTGTATTTATTAATAATAGATTCTGCTTTTGATAATAAAGGAATGTCATAATTCCTTTTAGTCTTTTGCCTGTAGATATGTAGCCACTTATTACCATCATAACCAATGTAGATATCTTCTTCTTTTAAATTAGCCATTTCTGAATATGCTAATCCTGTATAACTACAAAATACAAACATATCTGCAACTTGTTGCAATCTTTGAGATGCAAATTTGTGCTTCTCTAATGCTTCTAGCTCTTCTTTAGTTAGGAATATAACTTGTTTCTTGGGTTTCTTGTTCTTGAATAACATGAAAGGATCTTTAGCTAAATAATCTAAACCAACTGCTAGTCTTACAACATGCTTAAATCTTTGGATGGTTTTATGTATAGTATTTTGCATAAACAACTTTTCTGCTTTTAAATAGAACTCAAATTCTGTTATAAAAGCCATGGTTAAATCCTTTAGTAGGAAATCTGCTCTATTGTACTTGTATTTGATAAAGGATTTTACATGTGATTGTGTTTGATTAAACTTAGCTAGGGAAACTGCAGAAGTTGAAATTCCTATTAGTTTTTCTTGTTTTGCAATATGAAGTTTAAACATTTCCATTAAGGATTTTTCTTCTTTAATATTTTCACCTTTATAATGGCTGTAGATGTCATTTACATCATATTGTTTTCCTTGGACTTGTAGCAATAAAAAAGCCTGATTAATTTCTTGCTTAATCAGGCTTAGTTGTGTATTGATTTGGTTATTTCCTTTATTAGGAGGATAAGCTTTTTGTTTAGCAGCATTCCAATAATCTGGATTAATAAATATGCCAGTTGAGAACTCTTTTCTTTGGTTGTCTAAGGTGATTCTACATGTCAAAGGACATAGGTTACTCACATTCATTTTTGATTTTCGGATGTAAAATAAGGTTTTCATTTTTCTAGTATTAATGGGGTTTTGGAATGGGACACCTAGGTTTTTGTGGGACACCTGATGGGACACCTAGAAGAGGATTTTGTGAAGAAATTTTGAATTAAATTTCAGAAGTTATACAAAGTGATTTTGTATTAAAATATAGAAAGGCCACCTAGAATAAAATTAGGCCACCTAAAAGTATGCCTTTAATTTCAAAAATTGAGGTTTTTAAAATCTTGTTCCTAAATTTAGAATTTCTGTAAAAGCTTATGAATAGGGAAATATATAAAAATAAAAAATCCCAAATCTTTCGACTTGGGATTTTGTGTGGGTCCTGAGGGATTCGAACCCCCGACCCTCTCGGTGTAAACGAGATGCTCTGAACCAACTGAGCTAAGAACCCGAATTTTTTTGAAAGGTTTCGTTTCCTTTGTGTGGGTCCTGAGGGATTCGAACCCCCGACCCTCTCGGTGTAAACGAGATGCTCTGAACCAACTGAGCTAAGA
>NZ_JBYFBZ010000007.1:81808-119157 GCF_057652215.1 Soonwooa sp. T0.1_25
ACCCTCTTTTCGAGATTTATTTTCTCGTTTTGAGTGGTGCAAATATACAACTTATTCTTTACTCTCCAAATTTTTTTCTAAAAATTCTCCTACAACAAAGTTACTTCCACCAATAAAAATAATTTCGTTTTCTGTAGCTTCTTGTTTTGCAGCAAGATAGCCGTCTTGTACATTGTCAAAAATTTTATAAAAATTTTTCGCTTCTTCTAATAGATTTTTATAATCTTCTGGGTGTCGACCACGATGTATCGCAGGTTTTACAAAATAATAAGTCGAGTTTTCTGGAAGAATTTTCATGACTTCATCTATTTTTTTGTCATTAACAAAGCCTAAAACAATATGTTTTTTTTGTGGAAAACTATTAAGTTGGGCAAAAACTTGCTCTAATCCCGCTTGGTTATGTCCTGTATCGCAAATTGTCAACGGTTTTTCGGCGAAAATAAACCAACGTCCAATAAAACCAGTATTTTTATGAACATTAAGAAAGCCTTCACGGATATTTTCTTCTGTTATGTTTAATCCAAGTTTTTTTAATTCTTCAACAATCGCAAACACTACCTTTTTATTTTTCGCTTGATAAATACCTTGTAAGTCCGATGGATAGTCGATATTTAATTCTGTTGCGTCGATATACATTGCGCCAACTTCTAAAGCCTTATTTTTGATGATATCTTTGACAATTGGATTTTCATCACCAGAAATTATTGGAATATTAGCTTTAATAATGCCTGCCTTTTCGAATGCGATTTCTTCGATTGTCTCACCCAAAACATTTTGATGATCTAACTGTACATTTGTAATAGCGCTCACCAAAGATTTAATAATATTGGTAGCGTCCAGTCGTCCACCCAGACCAACTTCAATTATCGCATAATCGACACTTTGACGTTTAAAAAACTCAAATGCCATAATGGTTGTAAATTCAAAAAAAGATGGCTGAATCTCGTCAGGAAGCTCTTGTAATTTCAGAATCATCTCATATACAAAATGCTTGTCACATTGTTTTCCGTCAACTTTAATGCGTTCTGTAAAATGGATTAAATGTGGTGAATTGTAAAGTCCGACTTTGTAAGCAGATTCTTGAAGAATGGAAGCTAACATATTACTCGTCGAACCTTTGCCGTTGGTTCCGCCAATGTGGATGCATTTTAGGCTGTCTTGAGGATTTCCGAAATGCTCGCAGAGTTTGGTAATGTTTTGTAAACCTGGTTTGTAGGCAGATTGTCCATCACGTTGATAGTTGGGAACTTGCGCAAACAACCAATCGATGGCATCTTGATAGTTTCGTTCTGTAAATTCTTTAGGAGATTTTAACGACATAATTCTTTAAGTATGGTGTAAAAGTAATGCTGAGAATCTTTAGATTGATAAAGATTCAAAAGTTTAATAAAAATTTAAAACTTAATGATGTAAGTTCCTGTTGATGTTTCGTTGGTTTTTTTCTCCGCTTTCACGTATTTCTTCAACCAAATAACAGCGGCAGTAACCGCACATGGATCCGAAATTCCCTTGTTGCGACCAGCAGAAGTCACATTTCCGGCTTCGTCCACAGTAATATACATACTTAATTCGCCTTTAGCTTTGCAATTATTAGTCGGCAACTTTCCTGCTTTACCCATAGTTCCTGGGATAAAGGCTGTTAGTTTTCGTTCTGTACCGATTTTCGTTTTCTTAGGCTCTTTAGATTTTTTGTCTTCCTCCTTTTTAGTTTTTAAATCCTCTTTCTTTTGCTTTGCGACATTTTCGTCTTCCTTTGTTATAAGAGGTTCTTCTTTGGCGCTAGGTTTTGTGACAACAGTATCGATAGGCTGTACAGCAACATCAGGAACGTAAATTTCAGGTTTTGAAAGACTGTCTATTTCAGGTTCTTCAGCTAGAGTTTCAGGCGCAACCACAAGACTGTCAATAGCCGCATTGGGTATGCTAGCTTCGGGATGTGTGAATCTAGAATTTGCCCAAAACAAACTAATCACCAATAAGGCAAGGACGATGTACATCCCAACAGGAATTCCGGTTAAAGCTCTGGTTTTTCTGCGGAAATTCATCTTATGCAGGCTTGTTAATAACGTCTAAAAATTCGTTGGTATGGTATTGAATTTTCATCACCATATAATCGATTTTAGCTACTAAATAATTATTAAAAATGTAGGCTAAAAACCCAACAATTAATCCAACCAAAGCTGGAGATAAAGCTTTATAGAAAGCTGCTGACATCACTTGTTGAGAATCAATAGAGTTATGACTCATCCCAGAAAAAATAGAAGCAATTGCAATGACACTTCCGATACTTCCCAAAATAGGCGCAATACCAGAAAAACTTGCTAAATAATTAACGTATTTTTCAGCATAATGAACTTCAACCTGCGCTTGAGTTTCCATCGCGTTAGAAATTTCACTGATCGGTCGACCAACACGCGAAAGTCCTTTTTCTATACAACGTGCTTCGGGAGAATCATCTCTTCTACAAAAATCAATAGCTGCATCAATACGCGCTTCGCTGAGCATGTCATTAATATTTTTAATCAAATAAGGATCAACTTTATTTTCTTTATTAAGTTTTAAAACACGAACTACAAAGAAGTAACATACCGCCAATCCGATAAGAAATAAAATGATAACGATAAGTGTCTCAATAAGTCCACCACCAAAAAGAAATTCTAATACAGAAATATGTTTGTCTGCCATTTGATTTTAAAAATTTTATGACGTTAAAGTTAGGTTTTTATTAGGTTTTAAAGAAATTTAAAACACGATTTTATAGGTTCCTTTTGATGAAACAGAAGATTTTTCCGCTTTCACATATTGCTTCACCCATTTAATAGAAGTCGACACAACACATGGATCCGAAACGCCGCCAGCACGCGATGCTGAAATAACATTTCCAGCTTTGTCAACTGTGTAGGCAATAGTTATGCTACCAGAGCCAGAGCAATCATGTTTTGGTTGTGCGCCACCACGTCCCATGGTTCCAGGGATAAATCCAACCAATTTTCTATCAACACCAATTTTGCTATCGCCATCTCCTGCGCCGCCAAGTGGATCTCCTGCATTTCCGCTACCAGAGCCTGTACCTTGGCTTGATCCTTTTTTACCTCGACCTGCAAGTAGGTTTCCAATTGCAGCGTTACCTCGTCCATCGCCAGTTCCGCCTTCTTTCTTTATCGGACCTTTTGTTTTTGGTGCGGCATCAGATTTAGCAACTGTTGTAGACGTCGTATTTGTTTTCGCTTTTTTATCAGCTTTAGACGCTTTTGGTGTAACAACAACCGCTTTTTCTCGTGTTGGGACAGGGACAGTATTTTCAGGAATTGGTTTGTCAGCCTTTTCGATGCTTGGTTTTTCTACTTCCGCAATCTCTTCCTGATGTTTTTCAATAAGTGGAGCAGGGCTAGATTCTGATTTCTTCGGTTCTTCGATGCCTTTTCCGTTGGTGTTGTCTCCGAAGTTTATGAGCATATTGGTAACATCCATTTGTACCATATCTTCGTGCTCATCTTTTTTGTCATTGGGGGCTTTTACTCCTGAAAAGAACAATAAAAACAATAACAAAAATACGGAAACTCCTAATAATAAAGCCTTCGTAAGTGTATGCTCATAATGTTTACGAAAAGCATAAGCGCCGTAAGCTTTATGTCGGTCTTCAAATACTATGTCGTCTAGATCTTGATACATTTACTTTTGGTTTTATTACAGAAAAGCCTATCTGTCGTTATAAATTGTTACTATAACGAGTTAGATAGGTTTTATATTATTAGGTTAAATTATCGACTAATCATCAACTTCGATGTCATCTTGTTTGAAATGACATTTTAGCTTAAATGGAATCGTCTCGTCGCTACCTGTGTAGAAGTCATCTATCTCACCTTCCCAAAAAAGTTGTAACTCACCATTTTCGTTAAGGTCAAAGCTTAATTCATTTTCATAAAGATAAGCATCTTCGTCGTCGAACAGATCAACTTCCGTATAGACTACATCGTCGTTATCATCGATTTTAAAACTTTGATTTTGAAGATTTTCGGAGTTAATTGGAAAGTCGGAAACCTTGAACGACAATTGTGGAAAATTGTACTGAAGCGAATCGTCATCTACATGATCCAGAGAGTCATCCGTAATTATTTCAACTTCCAAAGTGTTTAACGAATTGTTGTAGACTGCTTTGCAATACGTGTTCTGGATGTGATATTTTAAAGTTTCATCCGGATGATAAATTTTTAATAGCCCTTTCATTGTAAGGTTTACTAATGTTGTTTGTTTTTAAATTGATTATTGTATTAGAACAAAGATAAAAAATTGATTTAATTGGGAAAATTTTTGTTTTAAAATTTTACATCAATTGTTATAATTGAAAAGTTATGAGATTTCGTTAATTTTGTTAGCTATAAGTCCAATTTGAAATATGAAGAAGATACTAATTAACATAAGCCTTGGTGTTTTGATACTAGTTGCTGCGAGTTCTTGCAAAAAGAATGATTCGCCTGTGCAAAAAGTTCAAGATCAACCTAATAAAGGATCTAACCTAAATGACATCGCTGATAAATATTATGAGGAATATCTCAAGATGTATCCTTTGGAGTCCACAGCACAAGGTGATAGCTTGTACAATGATCAATTGCCGATTAATATAGCACCAGAATTTATTTCTAAAGAAATTTCGTTTTATAATGATGTACAAAAACAGCTTAAGCAAGTCGATTATGATGGACTTTCGGATGAAGATAAAGTGGTGTATGATGTGCTAGATGCGACACTAAAAGATAAGGTGGAGCGCTATGTTTATCATCCAGAATATATTCCGTTCACGCAATTCTCTGGATTGCCGTTGGAGTTTCCGTTGTTCGGAAGTGGGAAAGGCAGTCAACCTTTCAAAACCGAATTGGATTACGAAAATTGGTTAAAGCGTATGGATCAGTTTCCGCTATGGATGGATGCGGCGATTACAAATTTCAGAACAGGGATGTCAAAAGGCGTTGTTCTTCCAAAATCTTTGGTTGTTAAAATGATTGATCAAATGGCGGCTGAGGAGATTAATACTTTAGATTTTAATAAAAATATTTTCTTTGGGCCGATTAAAAATTTACCACAGAACTTTAAACCTGTTTCTGCTAATAAATACGCTAAACTTTATCAGGAAGCTATTAAAAGTAAAATTGTCCCTGCGTACATAAAAATGCATACGTTTTTAAAAGATGAATATCTTCCGAAAGCTAGATTGACAGACGGTTACAATGCGCTTCCTTCTGGCGATAATATTTATAAATACTATGTTAAAAGTTGGACAACAACCGACAAAACACCAGAAGATATCCATGCTTTAGGTCTTAAAGAAGTGGAACGAATCCGTAAAGAAATGGATGTTGTTAAAAATAAAGTTGGTTTCAAAGGAAGTTTGGAAGAATTTTTAACCTTTGTAAAACAAGATCCGAAGGCAATGCCTTACAAAACGTCGAAAGAGATTTTGGAAGGTTTTCAATCAATTTTGGATAAAATCACACCACAGCTCCAGACGATGTTTAATGTAACACCGAAAACACCTTTCGAAATTCGTCAAACCGAAAAGTTCCGTGAAGCGAGTGCGAGTGCAGAATATATCCAAGGTACGCCAGATGGCAAACGTCCAGGTATTTTTTATATTCCGATTCCTGATCCTAAAAAGTTCAATGTAACTTCTGGAATGGAATCTTTATTCTTGCACGAAGCGATTCCAGGGCATCATTACCAAGTTTCATTACAACAAGAAAATACTAAGTTACCGAAATTCATGCGATTTGGATGGTTAGGCGCTTATGGAGAAGGTTGGGCATTGTACTGCGAATCTTTGGGTCCTGAGTTTGGACTTTATACCGATCCTTACCAAAAAATGGGTTCTTTAAGTGACGAAATGTTACGTGCCGTACGTTTGGTGATTGATACAGGTTTGCATACAGGTCAAATGAATCGTGAGGAAGCTATTAAATACTTTTTGAGTAATGTTGCTTATGACGAAGCTGGTGCAATTGCAGAAGTGGAACGTTATATGGCGATGCCCGGTCAAGCTTTAAGTTATAAAATTGGTGCACTAAAAATCCGTGAACTTCGCGACAAATACCAAAAACAATTGGGTAAGAAGTTTAATATTGCGACTTTCCATGATGAAGTGCTTAGCCAAGGTTGTTTGCCATTAGATGTCTTAGATCGAAAAATGAATCTTTGGTCTAAAAAACAAAAATAAATAATTGATGTTATAATCCAGAGGCGCCGAATCTCCGATTCGGCGCCTCTGGACTTTTACTTTTCAAAAAGCATTTTCGTGATAAAATCTTTTTCCCCTTTTCCTCGTGCTGGCGAATATTCTCTACCATAGAAAATAATCTGAAGATGCAGTTTGTTCCAAGTATTTTCTGGCCAAAGTTTTTTGGCGTCCTTTTCAGTTTGCACAACATTTTTTCCTTCCGTCAATTTCCACTGTTTCATAAGGCGGTGGATGTGTGTATCGACAGGAAAAGCTGGAACTCCGAAAGCTTGGCTCATAACAACCGACGCCGTTTTATGTCCCACGCCTGGTAAAGCTTCTAGCTCCTCAAAAGTTTGCGGAACTTCGCCGTTATGGCGTTCTAACAAAAGCTCAGACATTTTTTTTAAGTTTTTCGCTTTGGTATTGCTGAGGCCGATTTCTTTGATGAGTTCTTTTATTTCCCATTCTTCCAATTTTGCCATGCGCTGCGGCGTTCCTGCAACTTCAAACAAGGCTGGCGAAATTTCGTTAACCTTTTTGTCTGTTGTTTGCGCAGACAAAGCAACGGCTACTAAAAGCGTGAATGCATCGGTGTGGTGCAACGGGATTGGTTGCACAGGGTATAATTTTTCCAATTCGTCCAAGACGATTTGGGCTCTTTGTTTTTTTGTCATATTGGACGTAAATTTACACAAAAAAGAAATGTTGAATGTAGGTGATGCGCTTCCAGAGTTCGAAGCCAAAAATCAAAATGGTAAAATAATTAAGTCTTCCGATCTTAAAGGCAAAAAATTAGTTGTTTTCTTTTATCCAAAGGCAAGTACGCCAGGTTGTACGGCAGAAGTTTGTAATCTTCGCGACAATTATTCGGTGCTAAAAAAGCAAGGTTATCAATTACTTGGCGTTAGTGCCGATTCCGAAAAACGTCAATTAAATTTCGCTACTAAAAACGAATTGCCTTTCGATTTGTTAGCTGATGAAAGCCACGATATTATCGAAAAATTTGGGGTTTGGCAGCTTAAGAAATTTATGGGACGGGAATTTATGGGTATTGTCAGAACGACTTTTGTGTTTGACGAAAATTCCATTTGTACCGAAGTTATCGAAAAAGTAAAAACCAAAGACCACGCCGCGCAGATTTTAGAATTTTAAAATTTGGGCGTGCCCCTTTGTTTTCCATTGACTACAACTTCATAGGTTTTCAAAAAAACCTATGAAGTTTCCCAGCCGCCAAAACAAGCGGGTCGGTCTCCGCGCAGTCGCTTTTGTTGTGGTGACTTAGACTCCGCTCAACCACCACAACAAAGAGCTCCAACAATGCGCTTCGCCCTCACGCAGATTCGGCGTTCTTAGAAGATTTTGAAACAGTAGAATTTATTTTAATAAAAACTACAACTCCATTTCGTAGTACATCAATTCATCATCGTCATCCGCAAAAGGTTTTACCATTTTTTGATAACTCAGACCCAGTTTTTCGATAAGTTTTTGAGATGCAATATTAGTAGGAAGTGTAATTGCTGATACTTTTTTTAATCCAAATTCAGATTTTGCAACTTCTAAGATTTTCATAGAAGATTCGTAACCATAACCTTTGCCGTCAAAGCCGTCAAGAAATGCAAATCCGATATCGGCAACCTCAAGAGCTTCTCTTTTAAAAAGTCCACTCGAACCAATTTTGTTTCCGTTTTCTTTTAAAATTAAAGTATAACTTCCAAAACCATTTTTTTCAAAATTAGGAATATGTCGATCGATGATGTATTGCTTAGCATCCTCTTTTGTTTTGATGTTTCGGTCGCCGATATATTCAATCCATTTTAGGGAGTTCATCAATTCAAAAATAAAATCTACATCTTCTAAATCTGTTGGTTTTAGAATAAGTCTTTCGGTTTCAAAACTTTTGTAACTCATCTTTAGGGTACAATTACAGTGAAAATATAAGCCATTAACACCACGAGAAGCACAACACCGTATAAAACATTGGTTTTTCCTCGATTTAGCGAGAGCATTACAATATATAAGGATAATGCCATCAATACCATCGATTTGATGTCAAGTCCGAGCACCAATGGGAAATCGTAGATTAAACAAACAATAGCAACAGCAGGAATTGTAAGTCCAATACTTGCTAAAGCAGAACCCAAAGCAAGATTAAGGCTGGTTTGCAAATGATTTCTTCGTGCTGCTTTTATCGCGGCAACGCCTTCTGGTAGGAGCACAACAGCTGCAATAATAACGCCGACTAGCGATTTGGGAGCTCCAGCATTGTGCACAATTTCTTCAATTTTTGGAGAAAGCGCTTTCGCCATTAGTACAACAATTCCGAGACAAATTAAGAGATAAACCAAACTAACAATGGTATTAGTATTAGTTGGCGGAACAACATTATCATGTTCGCCTTCACCCTCTGCTAGAAAATAGTTACGATGACGTACCGTTTGCACCATCAGGAAAGTACCATAGATGATAAGTGATGCTATCGCAAAGAATATTAACTGCGCATTGTTAAACAATGGAGCGTTAATACTTGTTGTATAATTTGGGAGAACTAAAGTCAAAACCAAAATCGCAACTAAACTTACCAAAGCAGTATTGGCGGAAGATCTTGCAAAATATTGCTCATGAAACTTTGCGCCACCCACCAAAAGACATGCGCCGAGAATTCCATTTAAGATTAACATAATGGCAGCAAAAACGGTGTCACGCGCTAAAGTAACTGCAGAATCGCCTCCTGCAATCATAAGTGATATAATAAGAGCAACTTCAATAATGGTGATAGCTAGAGCAAGAATGATGGTTCCGAATGGCTCGCCGACTTTTAACGCGACAACTTCGGCATGATGAACTGCCGACAAAACACATGTTATGAGTAACACGGCTCCTATTAAACTGAACCAGCCGTTGTTATCTGTGATTCCCGTAAAATAATATATCCATGCTAAAATCGGGAAAATGTGAGTCCAGTGCAGTTTGAGCTTCATCGAAATTCTATTTGTCACAAAATACAATTTTTTGAAAAAAGATGCAAAAAAAAGAGACGCTAAATTTAGCGTCTCTTTAATATTTATAAATCTGTAAGGATTATTTAGAAAGTTCCATTTCGCTGATAAGGTGACCAGCGCCAGAGAATTTGTCAATTACCCAAAGTACAAATCTTGCATCAACATTGATGGTTCTCTGTAATTCTGGTTCGAAAACGATATCACCGCTCAAAGCTTCACTGTTACCATCGAAAGCAAGTCCGATTAGGTGACCGTTAGCGTCTAAGATTGGAGATCCAGAGTTACCACCTGTAATGTCGTTGTTTGATAAGAAGTTAACGTATAGGTTACCGTCTTTGTCAGCATATTGACCGAAATCTTTTTTCTTAGCTTGGCTGATCAATTTTGTAGGAAGATCAAATTCTTCATCTCCTTTTTTATACTTAGCAACCATACCATCGATAGTTGTGTAGTAGTTTTCTTTGATGCCTTTGTAGTTTCTATCAGCTCTTTTTGGAAGTGTATCGATAGATCCATAAGTTAATCTCATTGTTGAATTAGCATCTGGATAGAAGCTTTTGTTAGGTTGAGATTTTCTCAATCCGTCTAAGAATAATCTTGTGTTGTTAGCAAAATTATCATCTACTTTCTCGTAAGTCTCACTAGCTAATTTTTGTTCAGTAACGATACCGTCAGCGATTTTCTTAAGTGGATCCGCATCGATAGCTAATCTATCTGGGTTGTTTAAGAATTTCATAGCAGAATCTTTGTTAGCAAAGATAGAAGCAAACGCTACATTCGCAAGAGAAGGGATGTCAGTCTTCATAATTGTAGGAGATGCAACTTCTTTGTTAACTCTTAATTGATAAAGGTTAAACATCGCTGTTAACATATTACCTTCCAATTGAGGATTGAAAGTTTCGTACATTCTATTGATAGCGTCAGTTACCTTTTGCTTCATTTGAGCTTTTCCGTTGTCATCTTGGTCAGCATAAGTTTTGAACATGCTTCCTAAAGATGCAGCAATACTCACATATTTAGCGTTTCTCGAAAGTTGAGACATGTAGTTTCTTTCAACATTTCTGTTAGAAACTTGTTTGTAATAAGCATCGATGTTAGGAAGAACTCCGAAGTACGTTGCGTTATTATCTGGCATAGCCGCCCATTGCGAGTAAGCTTGCTCTACTTTTTGTTTGTCAGCAATTGTTCCGTTTTTGATAACAGCATCAATTGTGCCTTGTCTGTTTTTCCAATAGTTAGCGACAGATGCATATTGAGACGCATAACCTAACTTAACAGCTTGGTCTTTGTCCATGTATTTTTTCATAACATCCATAGCAACTTTAGAAGCTTCTACCCAAGCTGGATAGTCTTTTTCTACCATTTGCTTAATACCATAAGATGTTAAATAACGGTTAGTTCTGCCTGGATAACCCATGATCATTGCAAAATCACCAGGCTTGTATCCTTTAAGAGAAACAGGTAAAGAATGCTTAGGCTTTAACGGAACGTTGTTAAGAGAGTATTCTGCTGGGTTTCCACTAGCATCAGAATAAATTCTGAATACTGAGAAATCTGCAGTATGTCTTGGCCACTCCCAGTTGTCTGTATCTCCACCGAATTTTCCTAATGAGTTAGGAGGCGTACCAACTAATCTAACGTCTTTGTAGTCTTGATATACGAAATAATAGAACTCGTTACCGTTAAAGAAATCTCTTACGATTACCGTATATTTTCCGTTTTCGCTGTTTTCAGCTTGGATTGCTTTATATTCTGCATCGATAACTTTTTTTCTATCTTCAGCAGACATGTTGTTATTCAATTTAGAAGTAATTCTTTGTGTAGCATCATCCATTCTTACTAAGAATCGTACAGAAAGACCTTTAGCAGGAAGTTCTTCACTTCTCTTCATTGCCCAAAAACCATTTGTTAAATAGTCTTTTTCTGGTGTAGAAAGCGCTGCGATGTTACCGTATCCACAATGGTGGTTAGTGAATAATAAACCTTCTTTAGATACAACTTCTGCCGTACATCCACCACCGAATTGTACAATAGCGTCTTTAAGACTTGAGTTGTTAACCGAATAGATTTCTTCAGGCGTCAATTTTAGGCCTTCTTTTTGCATGTCAACGCCATTAAGACGCTTGATAAGCATTAATAGCCACATTCCTTCGTCTGCTCTCATCTGAGCAAAACTCAAAAGAAAAGTAAGTGCTAAAAATATTCTTTTCATAGAGTAAAATTTTTGCTGGCTAATTTACTCAATTTATTCTATAAAGTCTTAATTTTAGAGTGTTAAAATGATGTTTAACCCAAATTTTAGCTGAAATGAAACTTGTAAAATCAAAATATTTTCTTTTTCTCATCCCTTTATTCATTCTTTTAAATTGTAAGGTTTTGATTTCCAAACAGAACTTACCCACCGAGTTAGAACGACAATGGATGTTAACGTCTATTACAGGTTTTACTAAAGAAAAATTAATAAAAAATAAAGTGCAGCTAGATCTGACGCAATATTCTGGCAGGAAAGCCAATCTTGGTTGTGGCGACTTTTTAGTTGGAGTGCATCAAGTTAACGCAGATAAAATTAAATTTAAAACCAAAGAAAATTCTTCTAAAAAATGTATCGATTCTGATGTTTTAGAATATGTTTTCAGAAACGAATTAGGCACTGTTAATCGTTATAAAATTGAGGGACATTTCTTAAAATTATATCAAAACGACAAAATTGTCATGGAATTTGTAGCTGCTGATTGGGATTAACCTTAAAACAAAATAGTATGAAAAGACAAGCAACAGCCGTATGGACCGGCACCGTAAAAGAGGGAAGTGGTCATTTGACAACTGCCAGTAAAGTTTTAGATACCACGCAATATTCTTTCAAAAGTAGATTCGAAGATGGGATTGGAACAAACCCTGAAGAGCTTTTGGCAGCAGCACATGCAGGATGTTTCACCATGAAAACTTCCGCAGATTTGACAGAAGCTGGTTATGTGCCAGAAAGTTTAGAGACGACATCTGTAGTCGTGTTCGAAGATGGAAAAATTGCAAGATCCGAGTTGACTTTAACAGCAAAAGTTCCAGGGATTTCGGATGAAGAGTTTCAAAAAATTGCTGCGAAGGCAAAAGAAACTTGCCCAGTAAGTGTTGCTTTTAGTTTCGAAAAAACCTTGACAGCAACTTTGGTTTCTTAGTTTTTTGTATCAAATTTAGTAACATTCCAAAATAGTTCTGCGGTTTTCGGTAGAGGTATTTTGGAGTTTTTATTTATAATAAAATCCTTTGTAGATGAGGTTTTATCGCAATAGTTTTTGATTTTAATTAAATATAATTCTGCATCATTTGTTGTAAAAGAGATTTTAAAATCATCTCTCAATTCTTCATTTTCAAAAGCAAAACAAACTCTGCTAGAATCTTCATTGTTTAGTTCGAGTTTCAAAACATTTTGCAAATGATCCAATAAAATTTCAAAATCTATAGGCTTCATAATTTTTAAAATTAATAAAAAAAAATAAGCTTTGTTTTTTGCATTTTTTATTCAAAAAAACTATCTTGTGAAACTTACAAAAAGATACATATTTAATGCTAGATAAAAAAACACATCAATACGAAAAAGCCGTATTGGTAGGACTTGTAACCAGAGATCAAGACGAAGAAAAACTTCAAGAATATATGGATGAGTTAGAGTTTTTGGCGTATACGGCGGGTGCAACTGTCGAAAAACGTTTTACCCAAAAATTGACTCAGCCAGATTCTAAAACTTTTGTTGGGAGCGGAAAAGCTGAAGAGATAAAAGCTTATGTTAAAGAAAATGAAATCGGAACCGTAATTTTCGATGACGAACTTTCGCCTTCTCAGCTTAAAAATCTTGAACGCGAAATTGAAGTTAAAATCCTTGACAGAACCAATCTTATCCTCGATATTTTTGCACAAAGAGCACAGACGTCTTATGCGAGAACGCAAGTGGAATTAGCTCAGTATCAATATCTTTTACCACGATTGACCAGAATGTGGACCCACCTCGAAAGACAAAAAGGGGGGATTGGGATGCGTGGTCCAGGAGAAACGGAAATCGAAACCGATAGACGTATTATCCGTGACCGAATTACTTTGCTAAAAGAAAAATTAAAAACCATCGACAAGCAAATGGCGACGCAACGCAACAACCGCGGAAAGGTTGTGCGTGCTGCTTTGGTGGGTTATACCAATGTTGGAAAATCAACTTTGATGAATGCACTTTCGAAGTCGGAAGTGTTTGCTGAGAACAAATTGTTTGCGACGCTAGACACGACTGTGAGAAAGGTTGTCATCGGCAATTTGCCTTTCCTTTTGACAGACACTGTTGGGTTTATCAGAAAACTACCTACGCAATTGGTGGAGTCTTTTAAGTCAACTTTGGATGAGGTTCGTGAGGCGGATTTGTTAATTCATGTTGTGGATATTTCGCACGAAAGTTTCGAAGATCATATCGCATCGGTTAATCAGATTTTGATGGAGATTAATGCGCATCAAAAACCAATGATTATGGTGTTTAACAAAATTGATGATTTTTCTTACGAGAAAAAAGAAGATGATGATCTAACGCCGTCAACACGCAAAAATATCTCTTTAGAAGAATGGAAAAAAACGTGGATGGCAAAATCGAAATATCCAACGGTTTTCATTTCTGCATTGACAAAAGAGAATTTTTCGGAGATGAAAAAAATGATCTATGATGAGGTGATGAAAATTCATATCTCGCGCTTCCCATACAACGATTTCTTGTTCGAATATTTTGAGGATGAAGATGAAGAATAATTTAAAACTAAACTTTATCAAAAGCTTATTCTTTCTAGGATTTCTAATTTTAGGAGGTTTTGCTTTTGGTCAAAATAAAATTGATTTTTCTGAAATCAAAAAAAATGTCCAAGACAAAGAGTCACCTTATTATTACGAAAGATTGTTGTTCAAATTCCGAGGAATGCCGCAGTCTATCGACAGTACAGAAGCTTTTAATTTGTATTACGGCTCCAAATTTACAGATCATCACCTTGAAGAAATGAATCCGAACTTTAGCAAGTTTCGTGAAAAATTTCAGCAACGGGATTTTAAAGAAGCGATAAAAATTGGTGAAGATTTACACTTCAAAGCGCCGACTAATCTTGAGGTTTTGCTGATACTTTTGCAATGTTATGAACAAGAAAAAAATCAAAACAAATTCGTCTGGACGATACAAAAGTTCAGGATGATTTCTGCGACAGTTCTTACCTCTGGCGAGGGTAACAAAGAGTATTCTCCATATCTCGTTAACACGGTTGGCGAAGAATATGTCTTGCTGAACCTTCTGAAAGTCCCTTTTCAAAATTATAAACGTTCTTCAAAATCAACCAAAGACGGGATGATGGATATTTGGGAAAAAGATGGCGAAAAAATATACATTAACGTGGTGGGTTATGCCCCAGAATAGAATTTAATTTAAAACAAATAAATGGAGTTATATTACTCATTCTCAGTCTTAATTGTACTGGCTTCGATATTTTCTTACATTAATTATCGATTCTTAAAATTACCGAGCACGATCGGTATCATGGTAATTGCGATTGCCGTTTCTATATTTTTAGTATTTTTTGGTGAGGCGGTTCTACCTCGGACTTTTGGTCATCTTCACGACCTTATGAATAGCATCAATTTCACGGAAGTTCTTATGGGAGCGATGCTAAATTTTCTACTCTTTGCAGGAGGAATCCACATCAACATTAATGATCTAAAAGAGCAAATTTGGCCCGTTGTTGTTTTTTCCACAGTCGGCGTTGTAATTTCTACCTTTATTGTAGGTTTTGGCGTGTTTTATATTTTGCCTTTGGTCGGTATCGAAATGCCTTTGCTGTATTGTTTGGTTTTTGGTGCTTTAATTTCTCCAACCGATCCAGTTGCTGTTTTAAGTATTTTAAAACAAGCTAATGTTTCAAAATCATTAGAGACTAAAGTTGCTGGTGAATCCTTATTTAATGATGGTATGGCAGTTGTGTTTTTTGCGGTGTTGTTGCAGTTAGCGACTGGTGTCGATATTGATATTACGGCTGAAAGTATTGCTGTATTATTGATGAAAGAAGCTGGTGGCGGTATGTTGCTGGGTGTACTTTTGGGGTATTTCACATCGAGATTAATGCGCGAAGTGGATGATTATATTATCTCTGTTTTGGTGACATTGTCCGTAGTTATGGGAGGTTATCTTATTGCAAAACAATTACATATTTCGGGTCCGTTGACGATGGTTGCGGCAGGATTGTTTATGGGGAATTTTAATAAAAATTTCAAAATGAAATCCATCACCCAAGATTATTTAATTAAATTTTGGGAGCTTATTGACGAAATCTTAAACGCTGTTCTATTCCTATTTATCGGCTTCGAATTATTAATGATAAAAGATTTAGATCATTACATGATTCCAGGCCTTATCGCTATTGTAATTGTATTGATTGCAAGATTTATATCGATTTGGGGGCCGACGCAATTTATGTCTTTTAAATCGAGGTTTACACCACAAACGGTTAAAGTTTTGGTTTGGGGCGGTATTCGCGGCGGTGTTTCCATTGCGTTGGCGATGTCTATACCGAAGAGTGAATACAGCACGATTATATTAAGTATCACATATTGCGTAGTTGTTTTCTCGATTATTGTACAAGGCTTAAGTATTGGTAAGATGGCAAATCCTAAGAAAATTGCAACTGAAGAAGAATTGCAAGATGAACAAATCTCTGAAAATTTGCATTAAATGAAGTCTGAAATTAATATCGAAACTTGGAATCGCAAAGAGCATTTCAATTTGTTTTCGAATATGGATATGCCGTCGTTTGGTATTGTGACCGAAGTCGATTGTACCGAAACTTTTAGGTTAGCAAAAGATAGAAATGAATCGTTCTTTGCGCACTATCTTCATAAGTCGATGGTCGCGGTTAATAAAGTTGATGCTTTTAAATTGAGAATCGACAACGACAAAGTTTTTCAATATGATGTAATCCATGCTGGATCGACGATTGCAAGAGAAGACGGAACTTTTGGTTTTGCTTTTATGGACTTTTCTAACGATTTTAAAACCTTTAATGAAGCTTTACAAAGTGAAATAAAAGCTGTGCAAGAATCAGAAGGACTTAGACTTAGCAATGATGATTTGGATTTAAACTTAATAAGGCATTCGACGTTTCCGTGGCATCAATTCACTTCGATTTTGCATCCTGCGAATGTTAATAATAAAGAAAGTATTCCGAGAATTGTCTTTGGTAAATTTTCTGAAAAAAATGGTCGAAAGATGATGCCAATTTCTGTTGAAGCGCATCATGGATTAATGGATGGACGACATATCGCAATGTATTTGGAGGAGTTCCAAAAGCAACTAAATTTGGATTAAAAAAATGATGATTGTTGAAGATATAAGCGCAGCTTTGCAGGATTTAGCAATTCCTGAAAAGAAGGAATTTTTCCCTAGGTTTTTTAAAACTGGCGAAGGAGAATATGGCGAAGGCGATTTGTTTTTGGGCGTAAAAGTTCCGGATCAACGCATGGTTGCCAAAGCTTTCTACGAAAAAATTAGTTTAAAAGAATTAAAACAATTGTTGTCCTCCAAATATCACGAAGAACGTTTGACGGCTTTGTTGATGTTGGTTCTTAAATTTGAGAAAGCTAAAAAAGATAAAACTGTTCAGCAAGAAGTGGTCGATTTCTATCTTAATAATCTAGAATTTGTAAACAATTGGGATTTGGTGGACAGTACGTGTTACAAAATTTTAGGAAGATTCGCTTTCGAAAATGATCAACCAGAATTATTGCGAAAGCTATCAAAGTCCGATGAAATGTGGCATAAGCGCATTGCAGTTGTTGGGACGATGCACTACATTAAAAAAGGTGAGTTTGAGTTGACAAAAGAATTTGTTGTTCGAAATCTAAAACATCCACACGATTTGATGCATAAAGCTAATGGCTGGTTGCTTCGCGAAATGGGCGGTAAAAATGAGCAAGAACTTCTGGATTTTCTGAATCTACATTATAAAGAAATGCCTCGTACTTGTTTGCGTTACGCTATCGAAAAGTTGAACGAAAATTTACGTCAAGATTATCTAAAAGGCATTATCTAATGGAAATTGCACGTCCGATCATTCATTATTTTTTGCATCTTATTTTTCCGATTGCGTTGGCGTGGCTATTTTTTCGGAAAGATGGGAAGAAAGCTTATTTCCTAATGTTGTTGACAATGTTGGTCGACGTAGATCATCTTTTTGCAACGCCGATTTTTGACCCGAACAGAGGAAGTGTTGGTTTCCATTTGTTTCATGGTTATGTGCCGATTGGCGTTTATATTTTGATGCTTTTTTTTAAAGGAAATATTAGGATTTTAGGTGTTGGATTGTTGTTCCATATGTTTACAGATTTTCTCGATATGCAAATGAATCCGCATCTCTAGGAGCGCGCGATTTTCATCTTATAAGACATGATACGTGCAATATTTTGTGCACGAAGTAGGGCTGTCGCTACATTTTGGCCTTCAAAATTTTCTTCTAAAGTCTCTTGCCACAATGCAAGCCAACGATCAAAATGATGTTCTTCTAAAGCAACAACATGATTGAGTGGGAAATGGACACGCATCGGATTGCCGTCGTACACGGAATTCCCTAAAAGGATGCTTTCCCAGAAGTTGTACATTTTGGGTAGATGTTTTTTGAGATCGATTTGTGCAATGTCTGTGAAGAAAAATCCGATTGTGTCATCGATAACAACTTTATCATAAAATTTGTCTACGAGTTCTTCGATATCAGTTCTTGTTTCTAAAGCTTTCATATTAACAAAGTTAGGATTTATAATGGATTGGTTATTAGTACTTTCTTTGATTTTTATCATTAAATGAAATTCGGAGTGCTATCTGCGCCCCAGATTGAGCGGCCTGTTTGAGCTCGTCTCTCGGGCGGGATTTGCTTTGGCGAGAGACAGCGAGTAGCGAAAGCTGGAAATGGCGCCCAAAAAATTATGTAATTTTGTAGCCTTAAAATTCGGTTTTGGAAATTGAACATTATAAAAAATTGGCGGAGCAAAAGTCAAAAGAACATAAAAAATTCTTGGAGCAACTAAAGAAAAAGCCACCGAAAAACCTCGATTATGTTGTGGAAGATACGCATGAAGAGACTTTTGAGGAAATCGATTGTCTGTCTTGTGCGAATTGTTGTAAAACGACAGGACCGCTTTTTACAGAAAAAGATAAAGAGCGAATCGCGAAGCATTTGCGCATGAAGATTTCGGATTTTGAAACGAAATTTTTGCGTGTTGATGAAGATCAAGATTGGGTTTTGCAATCGACGCCTTGTTTTTTCTTGGATCCAAATGATAATAAATGCAGCATCTACGATGTGCGTCCAAAAGCCTGTCGCGAGTATCCGCACACGAATCGAAAGAAGATTTATCAAATCAATAATTTGACTTTGAAGAATACGCTAATCTGCCCAGCAACCTATGTTTTCGTAGAAAAATTAAGAAAAGTTTTGGAGAAATAATTTATTTTCATAAGCTTTCTTAAAGTGTTTTAAAATGTATTAAATTTTTGATTTCTAAATATTATTGGGAAATATTTCGGCGTTTAAGGTTTGTAACACTAGACGAATATTTATGAAAAAGTTATTTTTCGCAGCACTTTTTATGACTGGCGGAATGGTGGCAGTGAGTGCGCAAACTACAGAAACAAAGAAAGCTAAAACTACAGAAGTCACTGCTGTTGAGGAAGTGCAAACGACGCCGAAGTTGACAGAAGAAAATCCAGCAACGACGAAGAAGGAAAGTGATAAAAGTATTATCACGAACGACAAAAAGCTAAAGAGTAAATTGAATAAAGAAAAAGCGACAAATCAACCAATGCTACAAGAGGCTGAACCTGCGAAGCAAGAAGGGTCTAGAAAAATAGAGAAAGTTGAGTAAGTTATTAGAGTAGTTTTTGATTTGACAATCCTCGGAAGCGTAGCTCCGAGGATTGTCTTTTTATATAATAATCCAATATTGTATTATTGTACAGAATTATTTTAAAATAGTTAATAAATACGATTTACTTTATTTTGCAATAAGTTAAAAAATGTTAAAATAAAATGAAAATTGTTTTTATTCAAAATAATTTCGTTATTTAGTTGTCACTAAATCAAAAAAATTGTTATGAAAAAAGTTTTACTAACCGCAATGCTTCTTGTTGGCGGTGTTGCTTTGATGAGTGCACAATCTGTGCAAGGTAGTGCCGACATGAGAGAAGCGAAAAAAGCTTCTATTAAGCCTAAAAAAGAAAAGACAAAGCAAGAGACAATTGTTCAGCCTTTAAAAATGTTTGACGCAGGTTCATCAGAACAAGCTAAAGCTAATGCAAGAGCTAAAGAAAATGGAAAAGCAGCTGTAGAGCCAACAGCAAGAAAAAAGAACTAAAATAAAACCCGAAGCAAAGCTTCGGGTTTTTCTATTTTTATGGTTTCCATTCTACAACAGCGCGGATAAATGCTTCCGCATTTTCTACCGGAATATTTGGTAGAATACCATGGCCAAGGTTGGCGATGTATTTATCTTTCCCAAAACGATTAATCATCTCATGTACCATTTTTCTGATAATTTCTGGTGAAGAATGCAATCTTGCTGGATCGAAGTTACCTTGTAATGTGATATTGTTTTTTGTCAATTGTCTTGCAATTTCTGGCGTTATCGTCCAGTCAACACCCAAACCAGACGCTTTAGATTTTGACATTTCTTCTAATGCAAACCAACATCCTTTTCCGAAAACTACAACTGGAGAAACCAAGCTAAGTTCTTCAACGATTTGATTGATATATTGCCAAGAGAATTCTTGATAATCTGCAGGAGAAAGCATTCCGCCCCAAGAATCAAAAATCTGTACTGCAGAAACACCTTTTTCAACTTTACGTTTTAGATAAGCAATGGTTGTATCTGTAATCTTTTGAAGTAAAGAATGTGCAGCTTCTGGATTTGTAAAACAAAAAGATTTTGCAATATCAAAAGCTTTAGAACCTTTTCCTTCCACACAATAACAAAGAATCGTCCACGGACTTCCCGCAAATCCAATTAACGGAATCTCATTATCAAGTTTTTGTAAAGTCAATTCGATGGCGTCAAAAACGTAATCTAAAGTATCATCAACATCCGGAACTTCGATCGCATCAACTTGCTCTTTAGTTCTGATAGGATTGTCTAGCCAAGGCCCAACAGATTCTTTCATTTTGAAATCGATACCCATCGCTTGTGGAACTACCAAAATGTCCGAAAACAAAATTGCAGCATCCAACGGAAATCTTCTGATAGGTTGCACGGTGATTTCTGCAGCCAATTCTGGCGTTTGACAACGTGTGAAAAAATCGTACTGGTTGCGCAATTCGATAAATTCTGGAAGATATCTTCCCGCTTGACGCATCATCCACACTGGCGGTCTTTCAACAATTTCGCCTTTCAGAGCTCTTAGATATAAATCGTTTTTAATCATATTCTTTATTTTTTGTCTGATGCGTAGTCGCGAATCAGATTTAGTAGATCTTCGATAGTATTTTTATCGCTAGTCAAAATCTTCTCGGAAGTCCAATTTTTAATTTCGTTGGTTGTTGTATCGCCAATTGAAAATATCGTTTTTCCTTCCAAAGTGTTATTTGTAGTAAAACTTCTGACGCCACTTGGACTAAAAAATGCAACGGCGTCAAAATCTTTATTATATATTGGTTCCGTTAGTTTTGTCTTGTACGAAACAATTTTTTTATAATCTTTTTCTAAATTTTTAAAGGTTTCCGAAAGCTTTTCTAAAGCAATGTCAGCACAAAAATGAAGATAAGTTTCATTTTTATTTTCTTTAATAAAATAAATAGAAAGTTCTTCTGCGTTCTTTTCAGTTTTAACAACATTAAAACCTTTTTGTGCTAAAAAAAATTGAGATTGCTCTCCAACACAATAGATCGGATTTTTTGGTGTTAATTGCTTAGAAGTTTCGTTATTAAAAAAACTTTTAACAGCGTTAATGCTTGTAAAAATCAAAGCTTTATCGTTGATGTTTTCAGTTTCGAAATTAAGGTTTTCGATGCTAATAACATCCACAAAGTCCACAACAATATCATCTCCTAATTTGGAAATGTCTGCGTCATTGATATGTTTGGTTAACAATAGGCGCATTGTTTTTGACTTTTAAAATTAAAGTTTAATTTGAGATTTTATAAGAAGCATCATGTCTTTTCCACCTCTTTCTAAGACTTGTCTTGCGATTTCTGCTCCGAAGTTCTGTTCAGGATTCCAGTCGATAGTTTCATCAACGTTGATGCAATCTTTTCCATCCAGAGAACAAAGTCTCCCTTGGAATCTTATTTTATCACCGATAAACTCAGCGTGCGCTCCGATCGGCGCGGTACAACCACCTTCCAAAGTTCTTAAAAACTCACGTTCGATCTGGATGCATTTTTGTGTGGCGTCGTGATTAATCTGTTTTAAAACTTGAGTTAAATCAATATCTTCTGCACGATTTGCAATACAAACAACACCTTGCGATGGCGCTTGTAAAAGGAAATCAACTTCTTCGAAGTCAATATCAAGTTCCATTCTTTTAAGACCTGCCAAAGAAAATAATGTTGCGTCGGCAACGCCATCTTCTAGCTTTTTGAGACGAGTTTGTACGTTACCTCTAATGTCTGCAAACTCTGTATTATGGAATGTATGCGACCAAAAAGCACGTCTTCTCAAACTGCTTGTTGCGATTTTAAGATCTTTAAGGTCTTTATCTTTTGCATCTGTTTTTCTCACCAAAACATCTTGCGGGAAATCTCTTTCCAAAACTGCACTAATCTGCGTTCCAGTCGGTAATTGCGTTGGTACGTCTTTAAGCGAATGTACTGCGATGTCGATGTCTTTATTAAGTAAAGCGATGTCTAAATCTTTTGTAAAAACCCCAGTAATGCCCATCGCATACAAAGGCTGCGTAAGGTTTTTATCACCAGACGAAACAATTGGGACGATCTCGGTCGTGTGACCAATAGCTTGTAGTTTAGCAGCCACTTCATTGGCTTGCCATAAAGCAAGTGGACTATTTCTAGTTCCTATTTTTATCGTCGTCATTGTTCTGCTTTTTGGGGTTGTGAAGGACTAAAATCTCCTCCATTAATTTTGAAACTTCATCGGCTTTCCAAGGATTTTCCAAAATGTATTTGGCGAATCGATTGGTTATTTTCTGTATTAATTTATCAGAAAGCTCCATGTCTTCAACCTTTGCATATTGATGACGTTTGTGGATATTATGAAGCTCGTGAGATTCGATTTGTTTCAAAGAGTTTTTGAAATTGTTGATGCTCGGTGCAAATTTTCGCTTGCGTTCCCATTCGGTGAAGTCTTTGCTCATTTCTTTAATGATCGCTTCAGCCTTTGGGATTTCCTTTTTACGTTGCTCCATCGTTTCCGAAATCTGTTGAGATAATTGGTCAACATCGATAAGATCAACTTTTTCTAAATTTCCGATTTCTTTTGCAACGTTATTCGGGATCGATAAGTCAATTACCAGCATTTCTTTGTCAGCTGGGAAGTTGTCAGGATTTACAATAAATTTTTGTGCACCTGTTGCGACAATTAAGATGTCGGTTTTCTTTAATTCTTCTGGGAAATCGTCAAATGCAATTTGCTGAATATTATGTTTTTCTGCAATTTTCTCAGCCTTTTCGAAAGAACGGTTGGCGATTTTTATTTTGGGTTGATAGACATGTTTAACCATGTTTTCGATGGTGTTTTGTCCAATTTCGCCAACGCCAAGTAGTAAAATATTTTTGTCCGAAACATTATTAACATGATTCAAAATATAATGTACAGCAGCGTAAGATACAGATGCTGCGCCATTGCTAATGCCAGTTTCGGTTTTAATTCTTTTAGAAATCTGAATCGCCGAATTAATCGCACGTTCCAGATAAGGGTTAGAAGTTCCTTTATATTTTTTGAATCGGTTGTAAGCGTTTTTAATCTGTGACACAATTTCGAAATCACCAATAATCTGACTTTCGAGACCTGCAGCCACACGGAAAAGATGCAAAACCGCGTCTTCTCTTTGGATAATGTTAACATACTGCAAAAATTCGGAAAGATTAACACCAATGGTTTTACAATATTGTTCTGCAATTAGCAAATAATTAGCAGTTGTCGTGTAGATTTCGGTACGGTTACAGGTGGATACAACGAATGCGTCGCCAAAATTCTGTTCGTGAATTTGGTTGACAAAAGATTTGATATGCTCATCAAAAAACGCAAATTTACCACGTGTTTCGGCGTCTGCTTTTTCGTAGCTAACGCTTAATACTGCAAAATTTGACGTCTTTGAAATGTCCTTATTCTGATTCATTTTAGCTGGCGCAAAGTTAAGCTTTTAAAATGAATATTGGTAGTGATAGCGAGTGACTTGGTCTATGATAATGCTCAGTTTTAATAAAGCCTAAAGTGCTTGTTTTCAGAAGTTACCGAAAGTTAATTGATTTTTCGTCAGTGTTTGTGGATAAGTTTTTTGATTTTAATAAAACTTTAACCTTTTTGAGTAGAGATAAAATCACTAAACTCACGTTAAATTTATATCTTTGTAAATTAAAATAGACAGGTAGAAAATGGGTTTATTAGATATGTTTACGCAAGAAATTGCGATTGACTTAGGGACGGCAAATACATTAATAATTCACAATAATAAAATAGTCATAGATCAGCCATCAATAGTGGCAATCGAAAGACAAAGTGGTAAGCCAATCGCTGTTGGAGAACAAGCGAAGCATATGCAGGGGAAAACACATGAGGATATCAAAACTATTCGTCCTTTGAAGGATGGGGTTATTGCTGATTTTCATGCTTCTGAGCACATGATTAAAGAGTTTATTAAACAAATTCCTGGTATTAAAGGGAAGTTATTTCAACCTGCTTTGAGAATCGTAATCTGTATTCCATCAGGAATTACGGAAGTTGAAAAACGTGCGGTTCGTGACTCTGCGCAAAAAGTAAATGCAAAAGAAGTTAGATTGATCTATGAGCCAATGGCGGCCGCGATTGGTGTTGGTATTGATGTGCAAAAACCTGAAGGTAATATGGTTATCGATATAGGTGGTGGTACAACGGAAATTGCTGTTGTGGCGCTTGGTGGTATTGTTTGTGACAAATCTGTGAAAATTGCAGGTGATGTTTTCACAAGTGATATTGCTTATTATTTGAGAACGCACCATAATTTATATATCGGTGAAAGAACGGCTGAACGTGTGAAGATTGAAGTTGGGTCTGCTGTTGAAGAGTTGGATGTTGACATCGAGGATATTCCGGTGCAAGGTCGTGACTTGATCACAGGTAAGCCAAAAGAAATTATGGTTAACTACAAAGAGATTGCTAAAGCTCTAGATAAATCTATCATCCGCATCGAAGATGCCGTGATGGAAACACTTTCTTTAACGCCTCCAGAATTGGCTGCTGATATTTACAAAACTGGTATTTATCTAGCTGGTGGTGGTGCTTTGTTGAGAGGTTTAGCAGATCGTATCCATAGAAAAACCGGATTACCAGTTTTCGTAGCAGAAGATCCGTTGAGAGCGGTTGTTCGTGGGACAGGTATCGCTTTGAAGAATATGGATAAATTCAATTTCTTGATTAAATAATTTAGTAACTTTTTTAGGGAATTTAACGGATGGGATATTTGCTGAGATTATTTTCGAAGAACGCTTTGTTCGTCTTCTTTATATTCTTGCAAATTATTGCAGTGGTATTGATTTTTTCGAAAAACACGATGCAACAATCATTTTTAGCTGCAAAAACAGCCGCTTTTAATGCTTGGGTTTCGGGTTATATCGACGAAGGTGCTTCTTATCTCAAGCTTAAACAGATTAACGATGATCTTGTGATGCAGAATAAAGCTTTGCTTAAAGAGCTTTATGGTAAGGAAGGCGGAGCTAATCCACAATTTCGTCGTGTTCACGATACTATTGGCGGTGGTCAAATCTATACTTTTGTTGATGGTGAAGTCGTGTACAACAGTATCAATCGTCAAAATAATTACTTTACAATTAACCGTGGAAAATTGCAAGGCGTTGCTGCCAAAATGGGTGTTATCGCACCAAATGGTATCGCAGGAATTGTAATTAATACAACTGATCATTATGCTTTGGTGCAGTCTGTACTGAGTGTTAATAAAATAAAAATCAGTGCGGCGCTAAAAAATTCTGGATATTTCGGCACGCTTAGTTGGCGTGGTGACGACTCACGAATGATGCATCTGTCGGATATTCCAAAATATGTTTCTCTGAAAGTTGGTGACACTGTTGTGACTGACGGACGTTCTGCTATTTTCCCGAAAGGCGTTATGGTTGGAAAAGTTGCTGGTTATGAGGTTGATACCAAAACTGGTTTCTGGGATGTTTCCGTGGAGTTAAATGAAAAAATGGGGCCTCTCAGTAAGGTCTTTGTCGTTAAGAATCTTAAGAAAATTGAAGTTCAAAAAATTCAAGATACTTTACAAGTACAGATAGATAAAGATGGTAAGTAGAAACGTATTTTCAGATATCGCTTTAATTGCAATTTTGGTTGCGGTTCAGGTTTTTCTACTGAATCGTATTACCTTGTTCGGAAAATATATTCCGGTACTTTATCCAGTATTTGTGATGTTCTATCCATTTTTTAGAAATAATTTTCACTTTTTAGCATTAAGTTTTATCCTAGGTTTATCAGTAGATGCTTTTCTTGGGACTTGGGGAATTAACGCTCTGGCAACAACGACGATTGCTTATTTTAGAATGTTAATTTTCCGAACATCGACAGATACATCGACAGATTTTTTCTCGTTTCAATCGCTGCAATGGTTGCAATTTGTAGTTTTTATTTTAACGAGTATTTTTATTCATCAATTGATTGTTCAATATGTTGAATTCTTTAAACCAGAACGTTTTTTCGAAATATTATTAAACGTCGTATTTACAAGTCTTATCTCATTCGTATTTATCATAGCTTACGCATTAGCATTTAAAATTAAACAGAAAATTTGAAGCCTCAATATCTTAAACTTACAGGTATTTTGATTGTTGTAGCAATTATTTTTATTGCTAGGTTGGCTTATTTACAACTATTTACTGACAGATATGCTTTAAATGCAGCGAATACTTCCATTAAAATTGAATACGAAATTCCGCAACGTGGCGTCATCTTTGACCGCAATGGGAAAATATTAGTCGGTAACCAACCTTCTTTCGAAGTTTCTTACACAGCGGCTTTGATGCGTCCTGATTTTGATACGATTAGCTTTTGTAACTTGATGAAGATTACAAAACCTGAGTTTATCCAGACCATTAAAACCATTGAAAAAACACAGTATTATTCGAAACTAACGCCAATGACTTTTATGAAAAATTTGAGTCGTGAAGATATGGCCCGCGTTCAGGAGATATTGTTTAAGTTTCCTGCTTTTAATATAGTTTCGCGTCCGCAAAGACAATACGAAGTCAATACATCGGGTAACCTTTTGGGTTATACCAACGAAGTTAACACAGCGGACATCAAAAAAGATTCTTTGTACTATCTTCCAGGTGATGTCATCGGAAAAAGCGGTGTCGAAAAATCTTACGAAAAAGATTTACGCGGCGAAAAAGGTATTAAATATATTCAGAAAGATATTCGTCAAAGAAGTATTGGCTCTTACAAAAATGGAGAGCTGGATAAAGATGTTGTTACGGGTAAAGATTTGACATTAACTATTGACTATGATTTGCAACGTATCGCAGAAGAAATGTTGGTAAACAAACGCGGTGCAGTTGTAGCATTAGATCCTAACAATGGCGAAATTCTGACCATGGCAACAGGTCCAGATATCGATCCTAATTTGTTTACAGGTCCCGATAAAATGAAAAATATTTATCGATTGGTGAATGATAGTATCAATCAACCGATGTTTGATCGATCTATTCAAGCGGCGTATCCTCCAGGTTCTACGTTCAAATTGGTGACAGCGCTTTCTGCAATGCAAATGGGCGTTATGACCGAGAAAACAATATTCCCATGTGGTGGAGGTTTTAGTTATATGGGCGTGCGTATCAAAGGTCACGGTGGTGCTGATCCATTGATTCCTTCTATCCAAGTGTCTAGTAACTGTTATTTTTCTTACGCTTATCTAGCAATTTTAAATAAATATCCTGGCAACCCATCAAAAGGTATGCACGAATGGAAGGACATTATGGCGAGTTTTGGACTTGGCGTTTATATGAACAACGACCTTGCAACAGGTAGTAAAGGTTATATGCCAGATGAAAATACTTACATCAAACGTAACGGTCCCAAGTGGAAACCAATTAACGCCGTATTCAACGGGATGGGACAAGGTGATATTTTGACGACGCCGATGCAACTTGCAAATTTTACGGCGGCTATTGCTAATCGTGGTTGGTTTATTACACCACATATAGTTAAAAATATTGATGGAAAACCAAATCCAAATCCTTTATTTAAACAAAAAAAATATACAAAGGTCGACCCTAAATATTTTGAACCTGTTCTTCAAGGTATGGAAGCTGTAATGTTGCGCGGTACGGGTCGTAGTCTTAAATCTAATGATTTTACACAGCTTGCTAAAACTGGTACAGCTCAGGTTCCGCAAGGGAAAGATAACTCTATTTTTGTACTAATTGCGCCAGCTGACAAGCCAAAAATTGTTGTAGCTGCAGTTATGGAACATGCCGGTTTTGGTGCAACTTGGGCAGGTCCAGCTTGTACTGTAATTGCAGAGCGTTATTTATTGGGAGAAATAAAGCGTGAACATCTTTACAAAAAGATGATTACATCCAGCTTCCAACCAGAATATCGCCGTCAATGGACCGAATATCTGAAAAAAATCGGTAAATATGTTCCACCAAAACCAGATTCACTTAAATTAAAAAAACTTCAAGATAGCCTAAAGGCAATTAGTGTGAAAGCAGAAAACACGGACAAAAATAAAAAGACTACTAACCCAACAAAACCTGTAAGACGATGAAGTGGGCAGAAGGCATAGACAAGCTAGGACTTGGACTTTATTTTGTGATTTGTGTTTTTGCAATTCTTAATATTAACAGTGTTAATCCATCTTTAGGAACAAAGCAACTAACATTTTTTTGTATTTCGCTTTTTATAGGTTTGATAATTTTCTTTACCAGAACTAAATTTTTTGAAAACATGTCTGGCATTATATATGTCGCAGGTGTTTTACTTTTAGTAGGGCTTTTTCCATTTGGGACCGAAATTTTAGGACAACGAAACTGGTATAAGTTTGGAGGATTTACCATGCAACCTGTAGAATTTGCAAAGATAGGGACCGCTTTAATGGTTGCTAATTATGTCTCGGGCTCAGATTTTAACATTAATAACAGAAAATCCTTAATAACGATTTTAGCAATTATTGGTATTCCGGCAGTTGTTGTTTTGGCTATTCCAGATGTTGGGTCGTTGTTGGTGTTTGGTGCTTTTTTTATTGCACTTTATAGAGAAGGACTTAGCGGAAAAGTCTTTGGAGTTGTATTTATACTTGCAGCGATTTTCTTAATAGCGAATTATATTAATGATCCAATGGAGGAAAGTCCATGGTATATGGTTGGTGCAATTGTTTTGATTGGTCTAATATATATTGTATTGAATCTTAACTATTTGAGACGTGATATTAACCGACTAATATTCGCAATTGTAGGAATTGTTGGTTTGTCTGCATTGGCGTATTTTTCACCTAACGTTTTCGAAAAACTACCAACACACCAAAAGCAAAGAATTGAAGTTCTTTACAAAGGTGAATCTCGAAAAGAATTTCGTGATAATATTGGCTACAACTTATTGTATTCCAAAACTGCGATTGGCTCAGGTGGCGTTACTGGTAAAGGTTACAAAGAAGGTTCTGTTACGCAAGGTAAATTTGTGCCCGAACAAGAGACCGATTATATCTTTTGTACCGTTGGGGAAGAATGGGGCTTTCTCGGAAGTACGCTTTTGGTAATTTGTTACGCCTTGTACATTGGTCGAATTTACTATTTAGCCGAAAACCAAAAATCAACTTTCAATAGAGTTTTTGGATACTGTTTTGCATCGATATTACTCATTCACTTTTGCATTAATATTGGGATGGTGATGGGCTTGTTCCCGACGGTTGGTATTCCGTTGCCGTATTTCAGTTACGGAGGAAGCTCGTTGTTGGCGTTCTCGATTATGACTTTTATTTTCTTTAAACTTAATTACGCTGACAAAAACAGTTTAGTCTAAATTTTGTAATTTGTGGTCAAACAAAAACCATGAATTTCAAATCTTTCTTACTTGCCATTTCTCTATTTTTCGGACTTTATTCTTGTGCTTCTCGAGAAGATTATTTGCAAGAAGGTTTTGTCTATATTCAAAAAGAAATCCCTGATATCATCGCTGATTTGCGATATTTCGGAACGCACAATTTCACGGGACGACCAGTTGTAGGTTACGAAAAGCCTGTTCTCATCATGTCCAAAGCTGCGACACAATCTTTAAAGAAAGTACAACAAGATCTTAAAGCGCAAGGTTACGGTCTCAAAGCCTTCGATGCCTATCGTCCACAGCGTTCGGTGACGAGTTTCGAAACTTGGGCGAAGGACATCAACGACACCATTGCAAAAGCTGAATTTTATCCAGATGTGGACAAACGCGATTTGTTTACGCTCGGTTATATCGCCTCTCGATCTGGTCATACGCGCGGTAGCACAATCGATTTAACTTTGGTTGATCTCAATACCGGTAAAGAAATCGACATGGGTAGCCCATTTGATTTTTTTGGAACAATCTCTCATCAAAATGCGCCACAAATAACTGCCCAGCAACAATCCAATCGTTTAATCCTAAAACAAGCGATGCTGAAACACAACTTCAAAGAATATCAAGAAGAATGGTGGCATTTCACTCTAAAAAATGAACCTTTTCCCGAAACTTATTTCGATTTTCCCATAAAGTAAATTTTTCTTAGGAGCCGAGAACCTGCTTTTTGCTGCAATCAGGGCTAGGGATTTCGGATAATAATTTATTTACATTTGTAATGGAAATTTCGCATATTCGCACAAACAATATTATGATGAAATCAGTTTTCCTGTTTTTATTTTTCCTTTTTAGTTTTTCAGTGTTTAGTCAAACGACACCAAAAAACGTAAATAACACTTACGACATAAAAGCAGAATATCCTGGTGGCGATAACGCTTTCCGAAATGATTTTATAAAGATGGTGCACGCTTATATGGATTTGTCTAGTTATAAAGTAGAAGGACCTTTTGTTTTTGCTTTTGATATTGACGAAAAAGGAAAAATTAGTCAGCTAAGTATTTCTCCGAAAGTTAAAAATCATGAAGTTTTCAATGAAGATATGCAATTCGCTATGCGAAAGGTAAAATCCAAATGGAAACCTGCATTAAAAGATTCTAAACCTGTCAAATCAAAATATTTTTTAACAATAACTTTTGAAAGAATGGATTATGACCATGATTAGAATTTTTATTTTACTATTGCTCGTTTTTACGACACAGATTTTTGCCCAAATCCAATCTCAAATTCTTGAATCTTATCCTATTGGTCAAGACTTCTATCAGGATGGAATAGCTGGATTTTACGAAGACTTTCAAAAAGTGATGTTGGATGAAAAGATTACACCATGTGAAAATCCTGAAGAAAAGTATACAATCAACTTTATTATCTACCCGAATAAAGAAATTAAGTACGTCAAAGACTTTGATACTTTAGCGATTAAAAATAACAAATGCGCATTCGATAATGTGCGCAAAGTTTTTCCAAAACTAAAGAATTGGAAACCTGCTACTTATGGAAATGCAACGGTTCCAGCTTTGGTTAATATTGGAATAAACCCAAGCGATGTTTTAGATTACGAATTTAAAATAGGAAATAATGGTAAAAAATACTTCCGTAATAAAACTATTTCTGAAATTGAATATCCAGGAGGTTTAAGTACTTTTAGAAAAGAAGTTGGGAATATATTTTCGCAGGTCCTTAATAGTAGTTCTAAACTATCAAAACATAATTATATCAACTTAAAAATAGGTTTTGATGTCGACGAAGAAGGCAAAATTTTGAATCCAAAAATTATTTATTCTAACATCGAATTCGATAAGCCGAATCAAGATGATTTTTTCAGAAGGTTAAAGAATTTGAAAAAATTTACTCCTGCTAAAAAGAATGGAAAACCGTTAAAATCGAGTTTTACTTTTCCGATAAGCGTGACGGTTTCATAGTTTTTTGTCGTTAAGAAATCTCAGTTATTTCCACTGCCATTCTGTCACAACTTTTTGTATCTTTGCAAACTGAACCGATTTGAAATTTGAAATTTGAAATCCAAAATTGTTTTTAAGCAGTTTTAATCTCAAATCTCGAATCTCAAATCTCAAATCTGAGACTGTGCAAGAAAAATATATAGACGAAACCAAGCAAGGAGAAGCATTTGCAATTGCTGAAAAACCAGAAAACTCTAAGAAATTATTCTTGGAAAGTTACGGTTGCCAAATGAATTTTTCCGATTCCGAAATCGTTGCATCCATCCTTAACGAGCAAGGTTATAACACGACAACAAAGGTTGAAGAAGCAGATTTAATTTTGCTGAATACTTGTTCTATTCGTGAAAAAGCAGAACAAACCGTGAGAATGCGTTTGTCGCAGTTCAAAAATCAAAAAAAGGAAAATCCAAGTCTTACTGTTGGCGTTTTGGGTTGTATGGCAGAACGTCTTAAAACCAAATTTTTAGAAGAAGAACACTTGGTTGATTTGGTTGTTGGACCCGATGCTTACAGAGATTTGCCTAATCTTTTAAAAGAAACCGAAGACGGTAGAGATGCTATCAATGTAATTTTATCGAAGGAGGAAACTTACGCCGACATCAATCCAGTTCGTTTGGGCGGGAATGGCGTGACGGCTTACGTGACGATTACCAGAGGTTGCGATAATATGTGTACATTCTGCGTTGTTCCTTTTACCAGAGGGCGAGAGCGCAGTCGCGATCCGCATTCAATCCTTGAAGAATGTAAAGAATTAGCATCAAATGGTTACAAAGAAATCACACTTTTGGGTCAAAATGTTGACTCTTATTTATGGTACGGTGGTGGTCCGAAAAAGGATTTTGCCAAAGCATCAGAAATGCAAAAAGCGACAGCTGTTGATTTTGCTCAGTTGTTAGATTTGGTGGCGAAAGCTGTTCCCGAAATGAGAATTCGTTTCTCAACTTCCAATCCGCACGACATGACGACTTCGGTGTTCGAGATGATGGCGAAGCACGAGAATATTTGTAAATATGTTCACTTGCCTGTTCAAAGTGGAAGCGACAGAATTTTGGAGTTGATGAACCGTCAACACACGCGTCAAGAATATTTAGATTTAATAAAAAAAGCCAAGGAGATTGTTCCTGATATCGCTTTTTCACAAGATATGATTGTTGGTTTCTGCACAGAAACAGAGGAAGATCACCAAGATACCTTGAGTTTAATGCGCGAAGTTGAGTACGATTACGGTTATATGTTTGCGTATTCAGAAAGACCAGGAACGCCGGCTCACAAAAAAATGGAAGACGACATTCCTGCGGATGTTAAACAAAGACGTTTGGCGGAAATTATCGCTTTACAAGGTGAATTGTCAAGAAAAAGAATGGCAGGTTATGTTGGTAGAAACCACGAGATTTTAATCGAAGGAACTTCCAAAAAGAACGAAAACCAATGGAAAGGTCGTAATTCTCAGAATGCGGTTTGCGTTTTCGACAAGTTAGAAGGTCAAAAAGTGGGCGACATTGTGTCTGTTTTTGTGTACGACAACACGCAAGGAACACTTTTGGGAAGAACTGCGGAATAAAATTTTAATTTTTTGGGCAGCATTTCCGCCTTCCGCTGCAATCTTTTTGCTTTTCGGAAAAAAGCAAAAAGGATTTCCGCTCAAGTCGGGCTGCGAAATTCGTGGAAGAAGAAAATGAGCAACAAAAAAGTCACGAAGTGGCTAAATAAAAAAGAATAGGATGCAATCCTATTGAATTTAACCAAAACAAAATGAGAAGTTTATCCTACATTATTATTTTAATGAGTTTGATTGGTACTTGCCAATCAGGGAAGGCTTCTTGTGTTCCATATAAAGTAAAATGTAAGGCTTCAAATGTTGCTAAAGACGTTTCTCAAGAAGAAGCGAAGCAGCTTTTGCAAGAGTTTAATCAGTTAATTTCAAAATACAATCAAAAGTTTTCGAAAGCGATTTGTTCTGTTGATGAAACTTCAAATTTTATATTTGGATTTTCATCAAATTTCAAAGAATTAAAAAGCTTAAAAACGGCATTTGATTTAATCAAAAAAACATCAAAAATTCGTAACAAAGATAGTTTGGAAGATAATATTTTAGTTTAATCCTACCGAAAACGAGGATTTACAAGAAAGATTAAAATTTTAGAATCACTACTATTTTAATCATTTAATTATTAAATATTTAATCCAAAAAAGAAAATGAACGAATTACAAAATATAAAAAATCGCTTCGGAATTATCGGGAATTATCCCGCTCTCAACCGTGCTTTAGAAAAGGCGATACAAGTTGCACCAACAGATATTTCCGTTTTAGTTATCGGAGAAAGTGGTGTAGGAAAAGAGTTTATTCCAAAAATTATTCACGCGGAATCTAAGAGAAAACATCAACCTTACATCGTTGTCAATTGTGGAGCAATCCCAGAAGGGACGATAGATTCCGAACTTTTTGGTCACGAAAAAGGGGCTTTTACAGGAGCAACTTCTACCAGAAAAGGCTATTTTGAAGTTGCCGATGGCGGAACAATTTTCTTAGACGAAGTTGGTGAATTGCCTTTGCAGACGCAAGTTCGTTTGCTTCGTGTTTTAGAAAGTGGAGAATTTATGAAAGTAGGTTCTTCTCAAATTCAAAAAACCAATGTAAGAATTGTTGCTGCAACCAACGTCAATATGATGAATGCCATCCATGATGGGCGTTTTCGTGAGGATTTGTATTATCGTTTGAACACGGTACAAATCGATATGCCTGCTTTGCGCGAAAGAAAAGGCGACATTCATTTACTTTTCAGAAAATTTGCAATCGATTTTGCTGAAAAATACAGAATGCCAGAACTGGAATTAGAGCCAGCAGCAGTGACATATTTAGAAAATTATAGTTTTCCGGGTAACGTACGTCAACTAAGAAATTTGGTGGAGCAATTGACGGTTGTCGAGCGTAATCGTAAGATCACAGCCGAAAAGTTGGCGGAGTATATTCCGATGGAAAAGCACCTTCCGATGTTGGTAAATCAAAATGCAAATAAAGCGCAATCGGATTTTGGAAACGAGAGAGAAATCATGTACAAGGTTCTTTTCGATATGCGAAACGATATTAATGATCTAAAATCCTTAACTTCGGAGTTGATAAAAAATCGTGGAAATGGTGACTTGAGCAATCAAGAAAAGAATTTGATTAACAAAATCTACACAACAGAACCTGCGGCACATAATCCAAATTCGTTGTTGTATTTTGAAGCTAATGACAACGCGAATGTACAAACGGCAAATGTGATGAATGTTGACGACAACGATCCCTACGAAGATATTATGGATATCGAAGTGGAAGAAGCTAGACCAGAATCTTTATCGCTTCAGAATAATGAAAAAGATTTGATTATCAAAGCTTTAGAAAAACATCGTGGTCGCAGAAATAAAGCGGCAGATGAGTTAGGAATTTCGCAACGTACGCTTTACAGAAAAATTAAACAATATAATCTTGAGGATTAAAATGAATTGCAATATGTCAAATCCACGCACCAAAGTTTTGAAAAAGATAGTATTCTTTTCATTAGTCGTGCCGTTGTTATCCTTAGTAAGTTGTTATAGTTTTACAGGTTCGTCTTTAAGTCCTGAAACTCAAACTTTTTTGATTAGACCTTTCCCGAATAATGCTGCAAATAATAACCCAAATCTTAGTCAGGATTTTACGGTGGCTTTACAAAATAGATTTGCGCAAAGAACAACGTTGAAAGGCGCTGTTGATAAAGCAGATATTATTATCGAAGGAGAAATTACGGATTATAACATCGCGCCAACGACCATTTCGTCGCCAGTTGAAAGTACGCAGACAGGTAATATGATCCAAGCGGCTCAGAATAAATTGACAATTACGGTGAAGGTTCATTACGAAAATCATGTCGCAGGCGAGGAAAGCAAGAGTTTTGACAGAAGTTATACTGACGAAGTAACTTTTAACAGCGATATGGATTTGATGACGATAGAATCTTCTCAGGTCAAAATAGTTAACGAACGTATTATCAACAAAATTTTTAATGATATTGTAGCAAACTGGTAATTATGAATGCACGAATTATTGAGCTTCTTCAGCAACCCTCATTAATGCAAGCAAATGATTTGCAACTTTTAGAAAAACAAATTGAACATACACCTTATGTTCAGAATGTTAGAGCACTTTATTTATATGGCATTCACCTATACAATCCGACGCGATATAAAGAAGTCTTGACGACGACTGCTGCTTATACGACGGATAAAAAAATTCTATATCAATTCATTAACAAAAAAGATATCGTAGAATCTTCGAATATTAAATCTGACGAAAAAGTAGATATAACTATAGAAACACCGGTTGAAGAAACACAACACGCAGTTTCCACTAACATTGTTGAAAATTTAACTGAAAATAAAGAAGAATCTTCGGAGGTTGAAGCACAACAAGAGGAAGATGTAATGAATGTTGAAGCAGGTTCTAAAGAGGTTGTTATTACAGATGGAATGGCAATTTCGGAAAAAGAAGAGGAAGTAGGATCGGATGTAAGTTTAGAATCGATAGATGAGAATTTAAAAGAAAATACAGAAGAATCTTCGGAGGTTGAAGCGCAACAAGATGAAGATGTAATGAATGTTGAAGAAGGTTCTAAAGAGGTTGTTATTATAGATCATACAGAACCAATTGAGATTGAAGAAGAGTTAAATAGAGATGTTAGTTTTGAATCGATTGATGACTTTTTACCACAAGTGAAATTTGAAGTTCCCAAAAATCATCATCAATTTCTAAATCCTCCAAAGTTTGAAGTTAAAGAGCATAAACCTGTCGAAATAGAAGAAAAACCTACAGGAATTGTAATCGACGATACTAACGAAAATATTGACTCTAAAGAAGAATTGAATGACGCAGATTCTTTAGATTTTGGACCTTTTTCTGGAGAAGAGGTGCCTGTTGAAGTTTTAGAAACTGAAAAATCGGAAGTTCCAGCAGAAGAGCACAAAGAACTGGAGCCTACTAAAATTGATGTTGCGATAGAAGACGACAACTCAGCATGGAAACCAATGTCGATTGACGCACATCAACCTGATGCTTTAATTGGTAAAGTTGAGATTCCAAATATTGTAACTGCAACAGAAAAGGATAATCAATTTGAACCGTCAAAAGAAGAAGTTTATGAAACTGTAAATCCTGAAATTAAGCTCGAAAAATCAATTGATGAGCCAAAGCCTGATAATGAAATTGGCGAGCAACAAAACGGAAATGTAATAGAGACCGCAGAAAAAGTAGAGGAAGAGAAGCGCCCGATTTTTAATGTTTCCTTCTTTGGTGACTCCATCGCGATGGTTGATGATCAGAAAAAAGCGATTGAAGATGTGGTAGAAGAGATGGTAGAGGACGCGCAACAAAAGGAAGCTGAAATACCAGCGGTTGTTGCAGCTCAAGATAATAGTGTACCAGAAAAGAGCAATGTCCGACAATTTATCAATACTTGGCAAAATTGGTTAAAGATCGATCGTAGCGCTGAAATTGAAAAAGATAAAGAAGTCAAAAAGCAAAAAGCGATTGATGAGTTTATCGAAAATCAACCCAAAATTACACAACTAAAAGATGAAGCTAGTTTTGTTGTTAAAGAAAAGAAAGAAGATATTTCTCACTTGATGACCGAGACTTTAGCAAATCTTTATCTTGAGCAGAAACTCTATTCTAAAGCGATAAAAGCATTCGAAACGCTAATCGCAAAACATCCCGAAAAAACTGACTATTTTACACAAAAAATAGAAGATATTAAAGAGCAAAGAAAATCTTAAAAGGCACTATCCTGTTAAGTGTGTAAGTTAAAAAGTTAGGTCTTGGATTTTATAATCTGAGCCTTTCTTCAAAAATAAGCATAAGTTGGT
>NZ_JBYFBZ010000008.1:0-87856 GCF_057652215.1 Soonwooa sp. T0.1_25
GATATAAGTTATGCTAAGGTGTGCCGCGTAATCGGGCGCTCACGAACCTCAATAGATTATAAGAGACGGATGCCTGAAAAAGATGAGCAAATTAAGCAGGCCATCGCCTCGGTATTGGGGACCAGCAGGATGGGACGAAAGAAAGTGATTGTGAAGGTAAAGAAAAAATACTCGGAGTTTGTTGCCTCGCAAATCCGCAGGGTGTACCACAGATATGGATTTTCGCTTTATAAAAGACTGAAAAGAAAGCGTTTGGATAATCCTGCCAATCCAATTCAGGTTCCGTTGGAAAGGAATGAAGAACTTGCTGCAGACTTTATGAGTGGCACGCTGATAAACGGCTCGAAGTTCCGTACGCTGAACATCGTGGACCAGTACAACAGGGAGTGCCTGGGCATCCACATTCGCAACTCGATGCCGGCAAGGGCGGTGATTGCGTATTTTGAGCGCATCATCCAGAAGCACGGGAAGCCAAAAAGAATCCGCACGGATAATGGACCGGAGTTCACCTCGCATCTTTTCCAGCAATGGCTTGATAAGAACGAAATAGAATGGGCAAAAATCCAGAAGGGGAAGCCCCAGCAGAATGCCATAGTGGAATGTTTCAACAGAACCTACCGCGAGGATGTGCTGGATGCCAACCTGTTCTTCACGCTTGATCAGGCAAGGGATTTGACCCAGAAGTGGATAGAAGATTACAATAATGAACGACTTCATGAATCTTTAGAATTTAAAACACCCGCTGAATATGATGCTGCATAAGGTTTTCTCAAGGCATAGCCTTCTGAAATATAATTCAGAAAAAAGCACCGCCAAAAGCGATGCCCTTGAAAACTATATTTCGTAGGCCAACCTATCCCTGGCAGGTTGCCCCTCAGCAGAGCCTGATTCCGTTTCAGTTGGCGGATGCAAATTTCAAACGAAAAAACTATATTTACAAACTGTCAAAAAAGTAGTCCACTTACCATTCATAACCGTTAAATTCGCCAGAATATACTTTTATTCCATTTGGAAGATTACACAGAGAACCTCTATTTACAAAGTCCATACTTAATTCTTTATCTAGTTTGTAAACCCATTTTTCTTCAGCTTTTTCACAATTTTTATCCGCTGATTTCATGTTTTTTTGAGCGTCAGAATACCAATTTTTAATATCAGAAATTC
This sequence comes from Soonwooa sp. T0.1_25, assembly GCF_057652215.1. Classification (NCBI taxonomy): domain Bacteria; kingdom Pseudomonadati; phylum Bacteroidota; class Flavobacteriia; order Flavobacteriales; family Weeksellaceae; genus Soonwooa; species Soonwooa sp. T0.1_25. Next base: position 1,165 of record NZ_JBYFBZ010000008.1, read on the forward strand.
TTTGTTCTGAAGTAACGGAATCTGTTTTTATTGATGAAGTAATGACGGTTGAGTCGCGTGTTTTTTCATCAAATATAATTTGTTTTTCTTTCTTTTCCTGACATGAAATCAAAATTATTAAAACACTAAAAATTTGAATTATTATTGAGTTTTTCATAATGTAATATTTCCTAAATTTTGTAATTAAATACAAAAATACTTCCAAAATTTTTTTCTGGTTTTCGAAAATTGTAAAATTTGGAAGTACAAAAAAATTTTATATCTTCGCTCCGAACTTTAGGGGTGTCTACAAAAGTAGGCTGAGATTTTACCCTCACAACCTGATCTAGATCATACTAGCGTAGGGAAAAGTAAATGGTCATCTTGGGCGCTATCTGCGTTCGTGTATCCATTCCTAAAGTCAATTTTAATTTTAAAATGAAACGGAATGGAACTTATCATCAATCACAAATCTACTTTTTTTGAAGTTTCTAATTTAAGTTTGGAAGCATTGGTTATGCAGCATTGTCAAGGGAAAACTTCTGGTTTGGCGGTAGCTGTCAATCAAAAAGTAATTCCAAAAAAATTGTGGTCCCAAACAATTTTACAAAATAAAGATTCTATTCTGCTCATTACCGCTACACAAGGCGGTTAGACGTTTTTAATCAGTAAAAATTAAATATGAAACAAGAGCAAATTACCACACAAACTTTTCCTAATTCTCGTAAAGTTTATATTCCGGGATCTTTGCATCCGATTAAAGTTGCGATGCGCGAAATCAGTCTTCAGCCTACAAAATTGAATAGAGGTGGAGAAGAGTTTAACCCTCCCGTAACGGTTTATGACACTTCTGGGCCTTATACAGACATCAATTCTACAATTGACATACGCAAAGGTTTAGAGCGTATTCGTGAAGAATGGATTTTAGAAAGAAATGATGTTGAGGTTTTGGACGGTATTACTTCTGAATACGGCAAACAACGCCTTAAGAATAAGGATCTAGACGATTTGCGTTTTGCTTATTCGCACTTACCGAAAGTAGCGAAAGAAGGCAAGAATGTTACACAATTACATTATGCGAAACAGGGCATTATTACGCCAGAAATGGAATATGTTGCTATTCGTGAAAATCAAAAAATTGAACAACTAGAATCAGCAACTGCTGGAATGAATCATCAACATGCTGGTGAAAGTTTCGGTGCTAAAACGCCAAAAGGAAAAATTACGCCTGAATTTGTTCGTGACGAAATTGCAGCGGGAAGAGCCATCATACCAAATAATATCAACCATCCCGAAAGCGAACCAATGATTATTGGACGAAACTTTTTAGTGAAAATTAATGCAAATATTGGGAACAGTGCGGTGACCTCAAGCATTGAAGAAGAAGTCGAAAAAGCGGTTTGGGCTTGTCGTTGGGGCGCCGATACGATTATGGATTTGTCCACAGGTAAAAATATCCACGAAACTCGCGAATGGATCATCAGGAATTCTCCCGTTCCCATCGGAACTGTGCCTATTTATCAAGCTTTGGAAAAAGTAAAAGGTGTTGCCGAAAACCTTACCTGGGAAATTTTTAGAGACACCTTAATTGAACAAGCAGAACAGGGCGTTTCTTACTTTACGATTCATGCAGGCGTACTCTTGCGCTACATTCATTTGACGTCCGAACGTGTGACGGGGATTGTGTCGCGAGGTGGTTCTATCATGGCAAAATGGTGTTTATTTCATCATAAAGAGAATTTTTTGTACACTCATTTTGAGGAAATTTGCGAAATTATGAAGCAATACGATGTGGCTTTTTCGTTAGGAGATGGTTTGCGCCCAGGTTCTATCGCTGATGCAAACGATGCTGCCCAATTCGCCGAACTCGAAACGCTTGGTGAGTTAACGAAAATTGCTTGGAAGCACGATGTTCAGGTGATGATCGAAGGTCCTGGCCACGTCCCGATGCATTTAATTAAGGAAAATATGGAGAAGCAGTTGCAGGAATGTGACGAAGCGCCTTTTTATACGTTAGGACCTCTAACGACGGATATTGCGCCAGGTTACGACCACATTACGTCGGCGATTGGTGCGGCGATGATTGGCTGGTACGGTTGCGCCATGTTGTGCTATGTTACACCAAAAGAGCATTTGGGTTTACCCAACAAAAAAGATGTGAAAGATGGCGTTATCACCTACAAATTGGCAGCTCATGCTGCAGATTTGGCGAAAGGTCATCCAGGTGCGCAATATCGAGATAATGCATTGAGCAAAGCACGTTTCGAATTCCGTTGGGAAGATCAGTTCAATTTGTCGCTGGATCCCGAAACAGCAAAAGAATTTCATGATGAAACTTTACCCGCAGATGGTGCAAAAGTAGCGCATTTTTGTTCCATGTGTGGTCCCAAATTCTGTTCAATGAAAATTACGCAAGAAATTCGCGAGTCTGCTGCTCAAGGAATGCAAGAAAAGTCTTTAGAATTTATTGATAACGGAAAAGAATTGTATCTGTGAAAATCATCATTAGTCCAGAAGAAAATGTAAAAAATGAAACCGATTTGATTAATGAGTTTTTTGATCAAGGCTTGGATTTATTTCATATTCGGAAACCAAAGTTTTCAGAATTGGATTTAATCAGTTACGTTTTCGGAATTGATGATAAATATAAGTCTAAATTAGTGGTTCATCAACATTTTGAAACGGCATTTCAGTTAGGTTTGTATCGTTTTCATGTTAAAGAAAATGTTAGAAAAAATAATAATTTTTCTTTTAATGAAAATCTAATTTATTCAACATCTACGCATTCAATTGACGATTTTAATCAGTTGGAAAATCTTTGGGAATATGCGTTTATCAGTCCAATTTTCCCAAGTATTTCTAAGATTGGTTATGGTGAAAATTCTCAAATTTTATCTGATTTAAAACAACGTACGAATTATAAAACTAAACTCATTGCTTTGGGTGGAATAACTCTTGAAAATCAATATTTTGCGTACGAAAATAGGGCAGAAGGTGTTGCTTTTTTAGGCTCGATTTGGGGAAATGAAAATCCTTTAAAAATTTTTGAAAAATGTATTCAGAAAGGCCATTTGTGTTAAGCATTGCAGGATTTGATCCTTGCGGAGGAGCAGGAATTCTTGCAGACGTAAAGACTTTTGAACAACATCAAGTTCAAGGTTTAGCGGTGATGACGGCGAATACGTTGCAAACGGAAAATCATGTTTTTTCTGTGGATTGGATCGCCATTGAGGACATTTTAAAAAGCATTAAAACATTACTGAATTTTTATCCAGTTAAAGCGGTGAAAATCGGAATTGCTCCAAACTCAGAATATTTAAAAAAGATTATTGAAGTTTTAAAAATGAGCAATTCTAAGCCAATGATTGTTTGGGATACCGTTTTGAAAAGCTCTTCTGAAAGGTCTTTTTTTAATGGAAACGATATTCAAAATGTAAAGGAAATTCTGCCACATTTGGATTTAATAACGCCCAATTTTTTAGAGTTTGAATATTTAAAATCGATGAATATTCTCAATGAAAATCAAAAAATGCCTTGCAATGTTTTGTTGAAAGGCGGACATAGAAAAGATGCGGAAGGTTTGGATATTTTATTCACGGAAAATGAAATTTTTAACATTAAACCAAAAGCAAAAGAAGTCTTTCAGAAACACGGTTCTGGCTGCGTTTTATCAAGCGCAATTGTTGCTAATTTAGCTTTAGGAAAAACTATGAAACAAGCTTGTACAGACGCAAAAAACTATATGGAAAATTACTTAAACAGTTCACCAAACTTATTAGGATATCATGCGAAATTTTGAAAAAATGCAATATATTTCTCAGGGCGACACTGCGGAAATTCAATTTAAAAATATTGAAAATGCTCTAGAAAATGGCGCAAAATGGATTCAGCTTCGTTGGAAAGATGCTTCAAAAAATGATTTAAAAATATTGGCTCAAAAAGTCAAAATGCTTTGTGAGAATTTTAATGCAACTTTTATTATTAATGATGATGTAGATTTGGTTGCAAAAGTCGATGCCGACGGCGTTCATTTGGGTTTAGAAGATTTGAATGTTCTGAAAGCAAGAGAAATTTTAGGTTCTGAAAAAATCATTGGTGGAACGGCAAACACTCTTGAAGATGTTCAACACAGAATTTCCGAAAACTGTGATTACATCGGACTTGGACCATTGCGATTTACATCAACAAAGAAAAAATTGAGTCCAATTTTAGGTTTTGAAGGTTATCAAAAAATCATTAGTCAACTTCATCAAAATAATATGGATTTTCCACCGATTTATGCAATTGGCGGAATAACTAAAAATGATGTTCAACTACTTCAAAAAATAGGAATTTATGGTGTGGCTTTGTCACAATTATTTACTGATAAACCTGCTTTAATCCAAGAATTAAAAACAGAATTTATATGAAAAAATTACAAATAGGTAGCACAGAATTTTCGTCAAGATTGTTCTTAGGAACAGGGAAATTCGGAAGTTTAAGTCAAATGCGAGAAGCCGTTCAAGCTTCAGAATCTGAGTTGGTGACCATGGCATTAAAGCGTGTCGATTTCGATTCTCCAACAGACGAATTATTAGCAGAATTAAAGAAAACAAAAGCCAACCTGTTGCCCAATACTTCTGGTGCAAGAAATGCGAAAGAAGCGGTTTTAGCTGCAGAATTGGCTCGTGAAGCTTTAGAAACCAACTTCGTAAAATTAGAGATTCATCCCGATCCAAGATATTTGTTGCCCGATCCTATCGAAACGCTGAAAGCTACGGAAGAATTAGCGAAATTGGGTTTCGTAGTTATGCCGTACATTCATGCCGATCCAGTATTGTGCAAATTGTTAGAAAATGCAGGAACGTCCGTTGTAATGCCTTTGGGAGCGCCGATTGGAACGAATAAAGGTCTTAGAACTATCGATTTTTTAGAAATTATTATCGAGCAAAGCAAAGTTCCTGTGGTTGTAGATGCAGGAATTGGTGCGCCTTCCGACGCAGCAAAAGCCATGGAATTAGGCGCTAATGCGGTTTTGGTGAACACTGCGATTGCTGTTGCAAAGAACCCTATAGAGATGGCGATTGCTTTTAAAGAGGCTGTAATAGCGGGACGGCGCGCTTTTGAAAGTGGTTTGGGAGCAATTCAAAATCGCGCGGAAGCGTCGAGTCCATTAACTACTTTTTTGTTGGATGATTAAAGAAATATCATGAGTTTTAAAGGTGTTTTTCAGAAATATTCTTGGGATGAAATCAACGCAAAGGTGTATTCGTACACAGAAAATGATGTACAGCAAGTTTTAAATAAACAGAAATTAAATGTTGAGGATTTTTTGGTTTTGTTGTCGCCTTCGGCTCAGTTTTTCTTGGAAGAAATGGCTCGAAAATCTCAACAATTAACACAGCAAAGATTCGGAAAAACCATACAAATGTATGCGCCTTTATACGTTAGCAACGAGTGTCAAAATATTTGTACGTATTGCGGATTTAGTTTGGATAACAAAATAAAACGCAAAACTTTAACTGATCAAGAATTGCTGAAAGAAGCTTCAATCCTCAAAAAAATGAGAGTTGATCACGTTCTTTTGGTAAGCGGTGAAGCGCAACATAAAGTTGGACTTCCGTATTTTATGAATGCAGTTTCGCTTTTAAAACCGTTGTTTTCGAATATTTCTATTGAGGTTCAACCTTTGGAAACTCTCGAATATCGTGCTTTGCATGAAGCGGGAGTTCATTCGGTTTTGGTGTATCAAGAAACTTATCATCAGGATGTTTACAAAACTTACCATCCTAAAGGTCGAAAATCGAATTTTGATTACCGTCTCGATACGCCAGATCGCGTTGGTAATGCGGATTTTCATAAAATGGGATTGGGCGTTTTGCTTGGTTTAGAAGATTGGAGAATCGATAGCTTTTTCAACGCTTTACATATCGATTATTTACAGAAAACCTATTGGCAATCGAAGTTTTCGGTGTCTTTCCCTAGATTAAGACCTGCGGAAGGAATCGTTAAACCTAATTTTGAAATGAAGGATCGTGATCTTTTACAATTAATTTTTGCTTACAGAATTTGGAATCCCAATTTGGAAATTTCGATCTCGACTCGCGAAAATGAAAATTTTAGAGATCATATTGTACAACTGGGCGCAACGACGATGAGTGCGGCTTCTAAAACCAATCCTGGTGGTTATTCTGTAGATGAAAATTCTTTGGAGCAGTTTGAAACTTCGGATGAACGCAGCATGGATGAAATTAAAAATATCATTAAAAATGCGGGTTACGATCCTGTGATGAAGGATTGGGATAATGCTTATTCTTAAATGAAAAACGAAGAATTTACACGTTACAGTCGCCAAATTTTCATGGATGAAATTGGCATTGAAGGTCAAAACAAAATTTTGTCAGCCAAAGTTCTTGTGGTAGGAGCGGGCGGTTTAGGAAGTCCTGTTATTCAATATTTAGCAGCAGCTGGTGTTGGGAAAATTGGCGTTGCAGATTTTGATGAAGTTGAAATTCATAATCTTAATCGGCAGATCATTCACACAGAAAATTCTGTTGGAACATCAAAAGTGGATAGCGCACAAAATTTTGTTCAAAACATCAATTCTAATGTTGAATTTATTGGTTTTAAATCAAAAATCACGTTGGAAAATGCGAATTCCATTTTAAAAGAATTTGATGTCATTGTTGATGCTTCCGATAATTTTGCGACAAGATATTTACTTAATGATACTTGTATTCAATTAAATAAAACCTTGGTTTATGGCAGTATTTTAGGTTTCGAAGGTCAAGTTGCGGTGTTTAATTATCAAGGAAGTAAAAACTTGCGAGATATTTTCCCAGATTGTCCTGAAAATGCTTTAGATTGTGATAAAAACGGCGTTTTAGGCGCTCTTCCCGGCATTGTTGGCAGTTTTATGGCGATAAACACACTCAAAATTATTTGTGACCTTCCAGTAAAAACCAATCAACTTTTAATAATTGATACTTTAAAGTGGAATTTTACGCAGGTTGATTTTTAAAAACTACAATTTCCACATCACCGAAAGATTGAAAACTCGACCATCACTTGGTCCCCAAAGTGGATGGAAACTTGGATTTAAAGTACTTCCAGAATATAAATTTCTTTGCGACTTTGTCTGTAATCGAACAGATTTTCGCAATTTAAAGCCACCGTAAAATGCTCGCCCAAATCTTTGGAAATCATGGCTGCCACAAACAGATAATCTAGCGTTTTGCTGTAATCCATTCGGTACTGAGTTCCATTGTAAGACGCTTCTACTCCGAATTTCCAACTACCGTTGAAATCTTTAACCACCGTCATTGCAGCACGATTTTTTGGCGTTAATGGAATGATTTGATTTCCTTCTTGAAATTTATATTTCGCAATCGTAAAAGTATAACCCAAATAAAGCTCCCAATCGTTGATGCTTCCTTTCAAATAAATATCAAAACCTTTTGAAACCACGGGTTGATCTTGATTTGCAAAATAGATATTTTGATTCGCGTCCAAAGTTGCAATCACAGGATGATTGATATTGGTGAGGAAAAGTGCTTGATTAATAAAATTGAGTTTCCGTTTTCGAATTCCTTTTTATAATTGAATTCTAAATTATAACCCAAAGATTTTTCAGCTTTCGTCGTCTAAATTATATTCGAAACTTATATTGATTATTCCTTCGAAATAATAACATCATTATTAAATTCTAAAATTTCTTCATTGTCTTTCATTTTTTTAGTGAAAAAAGAATACGGAATTCCTATAACGATAATTCCAAGGACTAAACCATTCAAATATTTTGAAATCCATGGTAAAAAAAGCATTAAGCCACAAGATATAAGCAATGCAACAAGGCTAAAGCGACGTATTAGGCTAAAGTTATATGTTTTTACTTTAAAACTTGTTTTCATTTATTCTAGAATTTAATTTTGTAATACTGCTGTTTTTATAAATGACTTGCAAAAATGCAAAAACCATCGCTGTTGACCAGCCTACGAGCATAATGCCGTTAATGGCTTCTAATCCTGCAATAATTCGCCATTCTGAATCGATGACGACATCGCCATAACCAATGGTCGTAAAGGTAATTAACGAAAAATAAATAGATTCGGAAAAGCTTGACAAGCTTGAAATATGTGGGTTGAAATAATAGACTGCTGCCCACAAAGTACATTGCCCACCATGCAAAAGCGTGAAAAACATGATGAGAAATACCAGCATTATAAATGTGGTTAGTAATTCATTTTTCTTGCGCCAACGTTTGAACTGTGGAATAAATATTTTAAGGAAATAAAGAGTTGACAACGCCTGTATAAACACATTACAGGCAACTACCAAAATCCCGACTAATACAATTTGTAACATGGTGCGAAGTTAAGGAGAATTGTTCTTTTTGTATGATTCAACTTTTAAATATATTGTATTTGGAAATAATTTTCTGGAATATATAAAGCAAAAAACCTCGCCATCGCGAGGTTTTTTGTTGTTTCAAGTTTAAGGTTTTCTGAGTTTATATCTCAAATCTCCACTCTCAAAATCTATTGTCTAATAATGTCCTTTCTCTACGTAATGTGCAGCAATTTTCTCTGTAAGCGCTACAACATTCGGAGTGTTGGTGTATTTCGTGAATCTTCTAAGACCTGACAACATCATTCTTTGCTCGTCGCCTTCTGCGAAAGAAACGATACCTTCTTTAGCCGCTGTTATGATTTTTTCAACCGCTTTGTAAAGGTTCAATTGAGCCATTGCTGCTTCCACTGAATCTGCTGAGAAATGTTTTTCAGCTCTAAGGATTGCAGATTCTGCCATGTAAATTTGGTTCAAAATCTCAGAAGCATTTAGCAATAAATGTTGTTGCTTTTCGATATCCATCATGTATTTTTGAAGCGCTGCACCAGAAACCATCAAGAATACTTTTTTCAAGTTAGCGATGATTGCTTTTTCTTCGCTCATGTAAGCCGAATAATCTGGAACTTCGAAAGATGGAATTCCCATCAACTCTTTAGAAATCGCCATTGCAGGAGTTAAAAGATCTAATTGTCCTTTCATAGCACGCTTAATTAGCATTCCCACCGCAAGAAGTCTGTTGATTTCGTTGGTTCCTTCATAAATTCTTGAAATTCTTGAATCTCTCCAAGCTGCTTCCATTGGTGTATCTTCCGAGAAGCCCATTCCACCGTAGATTTGGATACCTTCATCAGCTGTATGTTGAGCTAAATCCGAAACAAAAACTTTTAGAATTGAACATTCAACTGCAAATTCTTCAACACCTTTCAATTCTGCTTCTTGGTGATTCATTCCACCAGCAACCAGTTCGTCAATTTTATCCTGAACATCTTTTGCAGCACGGTAAGCACCAGCTTCTGAAACGAATGTTCCCGTTGCCATTTCAGCCAATTTCTTTCTGATTGCTCCAAAAGTTGAAATCGAAACGCCAAATTGCTTTCTCTCGTTTGAATATTGAATTGAATGATTTAAAATTCTTCTTTGAGCATCCAAACAAGCCGCTGCTAACTTGATACGACCAACGTTCAATGCATTTAAAGCGATTTTGAAACCGTTATTTCTTTCACCCAACATATTTTCCACAGGAACTTTCATGTCGTTGAAGAAAACTTGTCTTGTAGAAGACGCACGGATTCCCAATTTGTGCTCTTCTTCACCTAAAGTTAGAGAGTTTGGATCTTCTAATTCCGAACGATTGATTACGAAACCAGTGATGTTTTTATCATCATCAATTTTCGCGAAAAGTGTGAAAGTATCAGCAAAACCTGCGTTAGAAATCCACATTTTCTGTCCGTTGATAATATAATGTTTTCCGTCAGCTGAAAGAACAGCTTTAGTTTTTCCTGAATTCGCATCCGAACCTGCATCCGGCTCTGTCAAACAGTACGCCCCGAATTTTGTTCCTGCTGCTAAATCTGGAAGATATTTCGCTTTTAATTCCTCGGAACCGTACAAAAGGGTAGGAAGTGTCCCAATTCCCGTGTGCGCACCGAAAGCCGTAGCCAACGATCCCGTAGCACCAGAAAGGTAGTCGCAAGCCAACATCGTGTTGATGAAGCCCATTCCCATACCGCCGTATTGCTCAGGAACTGTGATTCCCAACATTCCCATTTCGCCTAGTTTTTTCATACATTCTTCCGTGAATGCATAATCTTTATGTTCGAATTTTTCTCTATTCGGAACTACTTCTCTGTCGATAAACTCTTTTGCAGAGTCGCGAAGCATTTTTTGTTCTTCATTCAGTTCCTCCAAAGAGAAGATTTCATTTGCTGGGATTTCCTTGATTAGAAATTCGCCGCCAGTTAAATTTGCCATATTTAGTTTTTGTTTTATTAAAAAATTTGATGAAAGAAAAAAGATAAAAGAGAAAAGAATTATCTCGAGACCAAATTATTTTGAAAGCCCGAAGTCATCTTTTGTAACTCAATTATTCTTATTTCGATTAGATTAAAATTTTCGTTGTTAATGTAATTTCTCGCATTTGCGATGATAAGCTAGGTTTGAAGTTCGAAAAGAGAACCAAGACTAATTTCTAAAAATCGATTAAAATCTTTATCAGAACTCCGACTCGATCCCTCCGCAATATTGGAAGGAACAGAAACAGCGCATCTTCGGATTTGCGATTTCAATCCAAATTCTTCATTTTTTGGAAAAAGATCAGAAGCCGCATAAATTTCATTCGCCAATTCAATTGACAATTTCCAAATATTTAAATTTTTGAAATTATGCTTCATAAGGCTTCTTTAATCTTTCCTCTTTGTTCTTTGTTCTTTCTTCTACAACAACTCGTAAATAGCTGCTGCGCCTTGTCCAGTTCCAACGCACATGGTTACCATTCCGTATTTGTTGCCACGTTTTTTCATTTCGTCGAAAAGTTGAACTGCCAATTTTGCTCCTGTACATCCAAGTGGGTGACCAAGTGCGATTGCACCTCCATTTACGTTAGTAATTTCTGGGTTGATTCCTAATTCGTTGATTACTGCAACCGATTGAGAAGCAAAAGCTTCGTTAAGTTCGATTAAGTCGATGTCGTTTAATTGAAGTCCAGCTTGTTTTAAAGCTTTTGGAACTGCGTAAACTGGTCCCATTCCCATAATTCTTGGTTCTAAACCTGCTGCAGCGTAAGAAACTAATCTTGCTTCTGGCTCCAAACCAAGTTCTTTCACCATTTCTTCAGACATTACGATTACGAAAGCCGCGCCGTCTGACATTTGAGATGAGTTTCCTGCTGTTACGCTTCCGCCTTGTGCGAAAACTGGTCTTAATTTAGCCAAACCTTCCAAAGATGTGTCTACTCTTGGACCTTCATCCATAGCGAAATCAAATTTCTTCGATTGCAATTTTTGATTTTCATCCACGAACGTATATTCAACGGGAACAGGAACGATTTGATCTTTGAATCTTCCTTCAGCAATAGCTTTTAAAGCTTTTTGATGAGAATTAAAAGCGAATTCGTCCTGAGCTGCTCTCGAAACATTAAATTCCTTAGCAACCGCTTCCGCTGTATAACCCATTCCCCAATAGTAATCAGGATTTGATTTTGCTAAAATAGGGTCTGGAACGGGTTTGTAACCACCCATCGGAATATAACTCATCGATTCTGTACCACCTGCGATGATACAATCTGCCATTCCTGATTGGATTTTTGCTGTTGCAATCGCAATCGCTTCCGATCCTGATGCGCAATATCTGTTGATTGTAACGCCTGGAACTTTATCGGTGTTTAAGCCCATTAAAGAGATTAATCTTGCAACATTCAAGCCTTGTTCTGCTTCTGGCATTGCATTTCCAACGATAAGGTCGTCGATTCTGTTTTTATCTAATTGCGGAACTTCAGCCATTAGTTTTTCAATAACTGTAGCCGCCATTTCGTCGGGTCTTGTAAAGCGTAAAGATCCTTTTGGAGCCTTTCCAACCGCAGTACGGTACCCTTTTATGATGTATGCTGTTTTCATTTTTTTATTTTTTGTAAAATGTATAATGTACAATGTCGGTTGTAGGATGTATAATAATATTCATACATTTTTCAATCTAATTGTCTTATCACGATTTTATTTTGAATAGTTTTCCTTTAATTTAATAATCATATTTTGAATATGTCTGATCTCGGATTGTAACAAGTCAAAATCATCTTTCTTGATGAATTCCAAATCATACGCAATGATAATTTGAGTTTCAAATTCAAAAGAAGAACCTAATGCAATATTTAGAAATTGACAAAACTGAGGATTGGTATCCCTTCCAGCTCCTTCTGCAATGTTTGAAGGGATAGAATAAAGACTTCTTCGAGATTGCGAAGTCAATCCAAACAATTCATCTTTAGGAAAGTTTTTAGAAATAACAAAATAACTTTTGCAAAGTAAAATTGATTTCTTCCAAACGTCCAATTCTCTAAAATTGTGCATCTTGATACTTTTTACATTATACATCCGACATTATACAAATCAATTACGCAACGGTTTCCCAGTTTGTAACATGTGTTGAATTCTTTCAAGGGTTTTTCTTTCGCCGCACAGGGAAAGGAAAGTTTCTCTTTCAAGGTTTAATAAATATCTCTCAGAAACGGCAGTTGGCTCAGAAAGATTTCCGCCTACCATTACGTTTGCTAGCTTGTCTGCAATTTTCTTGTCGTATTCTGAAATGAAATTTCCGGCAAGCATCTGATCCGTTCCAACGTAGAACATACCCAAAGCATCTTTTCCAAGAACGGTAACCGTTTCTTCGATGGGTTGCGTGTAACCTTGCTCAGCCATTAGTTTTGCAATTTTTTTAGCTTCTGCAATCTGACGTTTTTTATCAACAACAACGATGTCTTTTCCGTGCTCCAAAATTCCCATATCGTAAGCTTCATAAGCGGAAGTAGCCACTTTTGCCATTGCAATATTCATGAAAGCATCACGAAGTCTGTTGGTTTTTACGTCGTCTTTTACAAAATCTCTACATGTTCTCAACGTCATTTCTTTGGTACCACCACCGCCAGGAATTACCCCAACGCCAAGTTCCACCAATCCGATATAGGTTTCTGCAGCGGCAACAACTCGGTCAGCATGAAGCGTCATTTCGCAGCCACCACCCAAAGTCATCGTGTGAGGCGCTACCACAACTGGAATTGAAGAGTAACGAACTCTCATCATCGAGTTTTGGAAGTACGCAATCGCCATATTTAAGTCGTCCCAATCTTGGTCAACTGCCATCATCATAATCATCGCCAAATTGGCTCCAACAGAGAAGTTTGCACCTTGGTTTCCGATAACCAATCCATCGTATTCTTTTTCTGCAAGGTCGATTGCTCGGTTTAGTCCATCAAGAACTTCACCTCCAAGAGAATTCATTTTAGAATGAATTTCAAAGTTGATAATTCCGTCACCTAAATCTTCAATCGAAGCTCCAGAATTGCTCCAAAGTGTTTTATTTTTTCTGATATTATCAAGGATAATAAAGGCTTCTTGGCCAGGGATTTGATCGTAGTTTCCTGTATTTTTATCGTAGAAAATACTTTGACCTTCATCATTAACTTTATAGAACGTTTCATTTTTAGAAGCCAATTCTTTTGCCCAATCCGAAACCTCGTAACCTGCTTCTTTAGCCAATTCGACACCTTTTTGAACGCCAACGGCATCCCAAATTTCGAAAGGTCCATTTTCCCAACCGAAACCAGCTTTCATTGCATCGTCTATTTTGTAGATGTCATCAGAAATCTCTGGAACTTTGTGCGAAACGTACGCAAACATCGATCCTAAAGTCAATCTGTAGAATTCACCCGCTTTATCTTTACCACCGATTAACACTTTGAAACGATCCAAAGGTTTTTCAATAGTTTTCGTTAATTCTAAAGTTGGGAAATTTACTTTTCCTTGAGCTTCGTATTCTAAAGTATCAAGATTCAATCTTAAGATTTCTGAATTTCCTTCAGCATTTTTTACTTTTTTGAAGAAACCTTGACCTGATTTTGAACCTAAGAAATTATTCGTCGTTAAGAAATCGATGTAACTTGGCATTGCGAACTGATCTTTGAACATATCTTGTTCAACACCGCTTTCGCGAACGCCGTTAGCCACGTGTACCAATGTATCCAAGCCTACAACATCCGCCGTACGGAAAGTTGCCGATTTTGGACGACCGATAACTGGACCAGTTAATTTATCAACATCAGAAATGTTTAAACCTAATTTCTGAATCGTATTAAAGATGTTCATAATTCCGAAAACACCAATTCTGTTAGCGATAAACGCTGGTGTATCTTTTGCTAACACAGTTGTTTTTCCAAGGAATTTCGCTCCATACGTCATGTAGAAATCTACAACCTCAGGAAGCGTGTGCGGCGTTGGAATAATTTCTAGTAATGGCAAATAACGAACAGGGTTGAAGAAGTGCGTTCCTGCGAAATAATCTTTAAAATCGTCACTTCTACCTTCTGTTAAAAGATGAATCGGAATTCCCGAAGTGTTGGACGAAACCAAAGTCCCAGGCTGACGGAATTGCTCGATTTTTTCATATACGGATTTTTTGATATCCAATCTTTCCACAACCACTTCGATAATCCAATCGGTATTCGCGATTTTCTTCATATCGTCGTCAAAGTTTCCTACTTTAATTCTGCTCGCAAAACTTGGCGAATAGAGTAGTGCAGGGCTTGCTTTTTGAAGTTTTCCTAAATTTTCGGTTGCAATTCTGTTACGAACGGCTTTGTCTTCTTTAGTCAAACCTTTTTTCTCTTCAGCTTCGTTCAGTTCAAACGGAACGATGTCCAAAAGCAATACTTCCACGCCAATGTTTGCAAAGTGCGCAGCAATACCGCTTCCCATGATTCCGGAACCTAATACTGTAACGTGTTTGATTCGTCTTTTCATTTGAATATGTAATTTTTTTAATTATTAAATTATAGTTTAATTCCCAAAGTGGGAACTATTTTTTATTGTTAAGATTGTTTGCGATTTTTAGAATTTGATTCATCACTTCCTTAAAAACTTCAAACTTTTCTTGAGGAATAGTTTCGACAACTTTGGTATTAAAATCAAGGACAACTTTTTTAGATAGATTTCGCGATTCGATACCTTTATCGGTTAGTTTAATAATAACTTCGCGTTTGTCGGTCGTTGTTTTTTCCTTATAGATATAGCCATTGTCTTCTAAAAGTTTGATGATTCTCGTTAAAGAAGTTGGTTCAATCGCCATTTTGGGGCCAAGATTCGTGCTTCGAGTGCCTTCTTTGGGGTCAATTTTTAGCAATGTTAATGCCTGTACCGCTGTTGAATTGTATAATGACGCTTTGTCGGAATACATTTTGGATACGGCTAACCACGCAGATTTAAGTAATAAATCTACACTTTCAACTTTATCTGAATTTTTCTTTTCCATAATAACCTTTAAAGTGATTACTCAAAAGTAGGAAAATATATTATGCATGCATAGTATGTCTAAGTTAAATAAATGTTAAATATTGAAAATCAGACGGTTAATTGCTATGCTATTCGCAATAAATTCAAGATAAAATTATTTAAAATCTAGATTTTAAGCGAGTTTGTAGCGAATTTTTAATTTCAGAGAGGTTTTTGTGATGGCTTGTTGAAGAATTTTCGCTAATTGTCCACAAATTGTTATTGTATGTTATTGAAAACAAGGATAAATCTTCATTGAAATTCTTTTGAAGAAATGAAAATAACAATTCTTTTTCGAGTTGGGGTGCGAAAATTTTAGGTGAAACAAATTTAGAATTGATGTCAAAAATATGAGGATCGAGGAAGTTTTTGTGTTCTAATAGGATTTCTTCTGTAATTCCTGAGTTTAATTTTTGGTCACGAATCCACCAAATTTTATCAGCAAATTCACGAGCGAGACGCCAATCATGTGACGAAAATAAAATTAATTTGTTTTGAGTTTTAGCAAGAGATCGAAGTAATTTTAAAATAATTAGTTTGTTGTCTTCATCCAAATGCGTCGTTGGTTCGTCCAAAATAATGATTGGAGAATTCTGTGCTAAAGCTCGACCAATAAATGCTTTTTGAAGATTTCCATCAGATAAATGTTGGAGTTGTGTGTGACGATATTGTTCTAAGTTTAGTTTAGAAATAATTTCAGAAATCTCAGTTTTATCTTTTTCATCAATTTTAAAATAATAAGGATAATGAATATATTTTCCAAAATTGACAAGTTCTTCAACAGTATAATTGGTAGGGATTTCTGCTTTAGAAAAAACAATGGCAATATCCTCGGCAATATCTCTCTGAGAAATAGTTTTTAACGATTTATGACTAATTAAAACCTCTCCTTTTAAAATTTGATTTTGTTTTAAAAGAGTTTTAATCAAAGTTGTTTTACCAACACCATTATTTCCCATTAATAAGATTACTTCGCCCAAACTAGCTTCGGTATTAATCTCAGAAACCAAAGTTTTTTTGTAGCCAATGCTTAAGTTTTTCAATTCTAAAAATGCATTCATAATTATATATTTTTAGATTGTTTTAAAAGCATCAAAAGTATAACAGGAATACCAATAACTGACGTGATAATATTAATCGGAAACTGTGTTAATTCCGATAAAATCGAAAAACTTAGCATAATGAAAATTCCCAAAATCATGTTAAGAATCCATTGATGCCAAAGTTTAGAAGGATTAAATAACAATCGACAAAAATGCGGTACGACAATTCCGACGAATAATATAGGGCCTAAAAACGCTGTAACAGAAGCTGATAGGAGAGATGTTGCGATGATCACGAAATATTTTAAAGTATCAAGATTAACACCGATACTTCGCGCATAAGAAGTTCCGAAAGCGCTTCCCATCAAAGGTTTTATTGATTTAAAACTAAAAAAAAGTCCTGCGATTACAAACAAAAATAAAATCAAAAGTTGATCTCGACTTACATTATTATTCGCTCCAAATGACCATAAAATATAATTTTTCAGGCTTTGACTTTCAACATAAAATTGCAAAATACTAACAACAGCGCCAGCTAAAGCTGAAATTAAGAATCCGAAAATAATAATGAATGACGAATTTTGAAAGCGTTTTGAAAACAAAATCAAAACAATCATTAATGCTAAACTCCCACCAATAGCTGAAAAACTAATAAAACCATTTTGTAAAAACTCGGGCAGAATCCACGATTGCGAAAAGAAAATAAAACAAGCAACCGCCAAACTCGAGATTGAGGTTATTCCCAAAACGTCTGGTCCGGCTAAGGGATTTTTGAAATATTCTTGTAATAAAAATCCACTACTGGGAATCGAAATTCCTGCCAAAAACATCGCCAGAACACGATTAACTCTAATGTCTGCAATGGCGGCATTTACAGAATTTTCATTATAAAAATCTTGAAGTTGTAGTTGGATAAAACCTATGTTCAGGTTGATAGCAACAGCGATGAGAATACCGATGCCTAAGACGATACCAAGGATTCCGAAGCTTTTAGCCATAGTCTTATTTGTGCGCCAAAAGTACAAATTATTCATAAAGAAAAAGACATCCGATTGGATGTCTTTTCGATTATTTTTTGCCCGTAATCTTACTTTTTTCTTTCTGTTGGTCGATGCTCGGCGTCAAATTAGCCGCCATCATTTTGTCAATTTTGCTATTAATTTCCTCTTTTTTCATCGATCCCATATATTCGTCAACCATATTTCCGCGACGCATTAATGTGAACGGAATAGCTTCACCATTCCAAGTGTCAAAATTTTGACTAAAGAATTCTGGAGTCAAAGTCGTCCCATCAAGAAGTACAATATTGTTGCGAAGTCCGTATTCATCAGCGAAATCGTTAACAGCCGTTTTCCAATCTGATTTGTTGTCAAGACTTACAAACGTGAATTTTATAGGTTGACCGTTTAACGATTCCATTTTTTCTTTAAAATGAGGAATCTCGACCATGCAAGGTTGGCACCAGGTCGCAAAAAAGTTGGTTACATAAAGCGTGTCATTCGTTTTTGCAGTCAATAGGTTAGGCATTTGTTCTGCTTTAACCTCTAACAATTCTTTATGCGATTTTAGCAAATCTTCTTCAACATTAGTTGCGATTTGCGTAGAGTCAGCGTCTTTATTTTTATCTTCAAATTTTAGTTCTTTATCGTTTTTACATGCGATTAAAGAAACTCCCAAAACAAGGCTTAAGACTAATTTTTTCATTTATTTTAAGTTGAATTTTTAACATTGTAATTGATTTATTTGAAATTATACTTTGATAATTTTTGATTAATTTTGAAGCTATGACAGAACAAGTTTTATCAGTTGGTAATCAGCCTCAGTTTTATCGGTTAAAATTAGTTAAAAAAATAGACTTGACCAAAGATAGTTTCTTATTAGGTTTTGAAATTCCAGTTCAATTAAAGTCTGTATTTAGTTATCAATCAGGACAATATGTTAGTGTGAAGTTTATTAAAAATGGACAAGAAAAAATTAATGATTATTCGATAACGACTGCTCCTAACGAATCGGGTTTCGAAATTGCTATTAAAATTACGTCTCCCGAAAGTTCTGCAAAAGCACTTTACGATAATTATAATGTTGGTGACGAAGTCTCTGTCAGCGCACCACAAGGACGTTTTAGTTTGGTGATAAAACCTCATGAGAAGCGCAGTATTCTCGCTTTTGCGGCAGGCATTGGGATTACGCCAATTTTTAGTCAAATAAAAAATTTACTTTTCCGAGAACCGCGAACTCGAATTTTCTTGTTTTACGGTAACAAAACTAAAGATGACATCATTTTTGAATCGGAGTTAAATGCTCTTCAACAGGAACATGCTGACCGATTTTTTGTGTACTATTTTTTCTCAAGGCAAAAGATTAATAATTTGCTTTTCGAAGGTCGTTTGGATGAGAAACGTGTAACTTTAATTATTAATCAGATTTTGCATTTGGATGAGGAAGATGAAGAGTCGACGATTTGGGATGCGACGGATAAAGTTGTGATATGTGGTCCTGGAGATATGATAAAATCTGTTGCTAATGCGTGTTACTACAATGGTATCCCAAAGCGCGATATTCATTTTGAATTATTTGAATCTTTTAATGATGATATTTATCCGCAAGAAAAATCTTTTCCGTTAATCGAAAATATTAAACTTAAAATTAAATACAATCATCTAACGACCGATGATATCGTTCTTAAAAACAACAAAGGAAAAATCCTGCAACAACTTTTAGGAATGGGGATTAATGTGCCATATTCATGCAAATCTGGTGTGTGCGGAAGCTGTATTTGTAAACTTAAAAAAGGTGAAGTAGAAATGGAAGAAAACGAATATTTAACCGAAAAAGAAATGAAACAGTCGAAGATTTTGCCATGTTCTGCTATCGCAATGAGTCAAGAATTATTTTTAGATTTTGATGTAATCGATTAATTATTTTTTCGTCTTTTTCAAAAATTATAGTTAAATTCACTCTTTCAAAAATAAGTTAAGCGAACCTGTTTGTATGTTGAAGTTTATAAAATCTTTTTTCAAGACCATTTTTGTCAGCCTTGAATTGATTTTTTTGTTGATGCTGCTTGCTAACTTCTGGGTTTTTGCCTTGACGAGTGGGAGAACTTATACCAAAATTAGCAAAGTTCCACCACGAGAATGTGCCTTGGTTTTGGGGACGTCACCCAAGATGAAATCTGGTTTTGCAAATCCTTATTTTACATCTAGAATGGCTGCTGTTGGGACTTTATATCACCACGGGAAAATAAAAAAAATAATCGTGAGTGGCGAAAAATCAAAAAATTATGATGAGCCTGCAGCGATGAAGAAGTTTTTGGTTTATACAGAAGGTGTTCCGCCAGAGATTATCATCGAAGATCCGAAAGGTTTTAACACGCACAAAAGTATTTCGCGTTGCAAAGATGTGTATAAGCAGAGCAATGTCATCATTGTATCGCAAGGTTTTCATAATCTGCGAGCGCTATTTTTTGCTCGTAATAATAATATGAATGCGTTGGGATTCGATGCACAAGATGTTACCAAAAACGAAAGTTATTATCGCAACCATACCCGCGAATTTTTCGCAAGAGTTTTGGCGGTGTTCTATTATGTTTTAGGAATTTCGCCTAAAGAAAATTAATTCTTTTTTTAAATAAGATTTGTTTTAAACTTTAAAAAATAAGATCCTTAAAAACAATATCCAAATCACATTATTTCTTATCAATTCTTTTGTGCCGAATGTTATTTTTAAATTAAATTTGTAAAAAATCAAAGTATGCTTGTAATTGGGATTGCCGGAGGAACGGGATCAGGAAAAACTACTGTTGTTAACAAAATTCTCCAACAGCTTAATGTTGAAGGTGTTAACGTTCTTTCTCAGGACAATTATTACCATGATAATCCAAATTTAACTTTGGCGGAGCGTGAAGCGCTCAACTACGACCATCCAAAATCTATCGATTTTGAATTGTTGACGCAACACGTTAAAGCGCTTAAAAACAACCAATCGATCGAGCAACCTGTTTATTCGTTTGTTACGCATTCGAGAACTGGAGATCATGTTTTGGTAGAGCCGAAAAATGTATTAATAGTTGAAGGAATTCTAGTTTTAACAAACAAAGAATTGCTTAAAGAATATGATCTTAAAGTATTTGTACACACAGATTCTGATGAAAGATTAATCCGAAGAATCCGTCGCGATACACAAGAACGTGGAAGAGATTTGCAAGAAGTGCTTCATCGCTACCAAACGACGCTTAAACCGATGCACCAAGAGTTTATCGAACCATCAAAAAACGAAGCCGATCTTATCGTACCGAACATGAAAAACAATACCGTTGCTATTGATTTTCTGACCACAGTTATTAACAATTCATTGAAAAAATAATGAAAGAGCTGATCAAAGATATCAAGAAAAAATCTAGCGGATATAAATTTATAACCAGCTACATCCTTAATAAATATACCATTACTTTGGTGGCGTTTTTTGCATGGATGATATTCTTTGACAACACCTCTTTTCTAGTTGTTAATGAACTAAATGGTGACATTACAAAGTATGAGCATCAGTTGGCTTATTACAAATCCGAATACGAGAAAAACGATGCTTTCTACAAAAAGCTGATGAATAATAAAGACGAGAAAGAAAAATATGCTCGTGAAAATTACTTCATGAAAAAGCCAAATGAAGAAATCTTTATTCTCGTTGCCGATAGTACAAAAATTGATAAAAAGTAAAAATGGAATTTCCGAAAGTTAGTCTTCAAGATTGGGAACAATTGGTGAAAAAACAATTGAAAACTGATGATATTGATAGCGTTTTAATCAAAGAAAATCTTGAAAATATTGTTGTAAAAGGTTATTACGATAACAGTACACCAAAAGCTGAAAAGCTCCCGCGTATCGAAGAAAGTACACATCTTGTTGCTAAATACAAAGACTTTTTGGAGGAAGATGCCTACGCTTTTTTGATAGATAAAGATGTTAAAGTTTCGGAGAAAACTTTGTTTTTTTCTAATCCAGATTTAGTAAATCTTACAACAGCTGAGACCAATCAATATGTTAGTTTGGTTGATGTTTTTTCTAAAGATGCTAGTATTGATGAAGCTTTGGTGCAGTCTTTAGTTAAAAATAATTTCAAAAGAAATATCGGTGTCGATGTTTCAGTTTATCAAAATGCTGGAGCTTCTATAGTACAGCAATTGGCGATTGCTTTAGCAAAATCTAAAGATTTGGTGGAGAAATTTGGATCTGAAATTTTAGAAAAACTAAGTTTCAGATTCGCAATTGGACATCAATATTTTTTAGAAATTGCTAAAATTAGAGCGTTTAAATATTTGTTCAATCAACTTTCTAAAGAATATGGATTGAATTTATTTCCATACATTTTTGCGGAGACAAGTTTTAGAAATAAAGCCAATAACGACGAAGAGAATAATTTGATTCGATCGACGCTAGAGTTGTCTGCTGCGATGATTGGCGGTGCTGATGCGGTTTTTGCCAACGATTTCAAAATTAAAAATCAAACCAAACTTTCTGAAGAGTTGTCTTTTAAGCAGATGATTGTTTTGGCGTACGAAAGTATTATCAACGTTTTTGAAGATGCGACGTCTGGAAGTTATTTGATTGAAGATGTGACGCGACAATTGTCAGAGCAAGCTTGGACTTTATTTTTAGATTTCGAAAACAAAGGTGGTTTTGCAGAAAATATTAAAAATGGAACAATCCAAAAAATGATTTTTGAGCAAGCAACCAAAGAACAAACTTGGGTACAAGAGGGCAAAATCAAATTGATTGGTGTTAATCTTTATCCAAAATTGGAGGTTACAAAACAAGTTTCTGAGCTTTACAACGACAACGAAATAAAAGCCGTACGTTGGGCAGAAATGTTTGAGTAGTTTTAAATGGAAAAACTTCTTAGTACAGAAATTCAAAATTATATTAATGCAAATCTCGACGCAGATTTGCATTCTTTATTGTTTAAAAAATCGCCTTTTGAAGGCGTTTCCATGCAGGAAATTGTGCAACAAATTAAAGGTCGAAAAGTTGCCGAAAAGAAGTTTCCGTTTTTGAAAAAAGACAATATTATTTTTCCTCCAAATCTCAATCTAGAACAAGCTTCGTCAGAAGTTACGGCGGCTTATAAATCTGAATTTTTAAAAGGTAAAAACTTCCTCGATTTGACTTGTGGTTTTGGGATTGACGCTTATTTTCTTTCAAAGAATTTTGATGAAATTGATTTGGTTGAGCAGAATCCACAGCTTATCAAAATTGTTGAACACAATTGGAAAATCCTTGGCAGAAAAGCTAATTTCCACAGTCTTGATTTAGAAGATTTTTTAAGTCAAAACAAAAGGCATTTTGATGTCATTTATCTCGATCCCGCGCGTCGTGACCAAAATCTAAAAAAGAAATTTTTATTGGAAGATTTATCACCCAATATTTTAGAAATTCAAAATCAGTTACTAGAAATCGGTGATAAAGTAATTATTAAATTGTCTCCGTTGATTGATATTAGTTATTTGGTGTCGGAGGTTAAATATCTTTCGAAAATTGAAATTATTGCGTGGCGAAATGATGTTAAAGAATTGGTTTTAACTTTAGAAAAGAATTCTATTTCAGGAAATCCGTTGATTTCTTGTGTTAATTTAGAAAGTAAAGATTCTATTTTTGAATTTTATTTTGAAGATGAAAAATCAATAAAAGCTGACTTTGGCGAAGTAGAAAATTATCTTTATATTCCCAATAATTCGGTTCTAAAATCTGGTGGATTTAATAGCATTTCGAAATTATTTAGTCTTAAAAAATTACATCCCAATACACATCTTTACACATCTTCTCAGTTGTTAAATAATTTTGTCGGAAGAATTTTAAAAGTAGAAAATATCGATCCTAAAAAATTAATTAAAAACGAGAAGTTTAATATTATTTCTAAAAATCATCCATTGACGCCAGACGAGATTAAAAAGAAGTATAAAATAAAAGACGGTGGACAAGATTATTTAGTTTTTACACAAAGTCAAAAAGCCAAATTAGTCCTCCGAAGTTTGGATTAAACATAATTAATAAGATTCGCAATAAATTTCTGATAATTATTTTGTTGTACGAACGAGTTTTAGTAATTTTGAACTTTAAAATTTTAAGAATGAAAAAATCTCTTTTATTATTGGCTTCAGCTTTATTTGTAGTATCTTGTAGTTTACCAGAAGGAGGTAACAAAGGTCGTCTTAAAAAAACTGACGATGTTGTTAGATATGACGATCCTAACGCACCACACGGAACTTACGAAGCTAAAGTTGACACTACGAAAGCTGCTCCAGTACAGACTGCGGTTGCGACGCCAACAGAAGCTGCAAAAGTTGATACTGTTAAAGTTAAGTAATAATAGATTCTCACAATATATAATGTCTTACTCGCGTGAGACATTTTTTATATCAATTAATTCCAAATAGTTTTAGATATGAACGAAACTCAAAATTATATTCAGGAAAACAAACAACGTTTTTTAGACGAGTTGTTTGATGTGTTAAGAATTGCGTCAATTAGTGCTGATCCAGCTTACAAAGACGAAGTTCTGAAATGTGCTGACACGGTAGCGGACCACTTAAAAAAAGCGGGTGCTGACAATGTAGAAGTTTTAAAAACTAAAGGCTATCCTGTAGCTTATGGCGAAAAGATGATTGATCCCGCTTTACCAACGGTTTTGGTGTACGGACATTATGATGTTCAACCAGCTGATCCGTTAGAATTGTGGACAAGTGATCCTTTTGAGCCAGTCGTTAAGAAAACAGAATTACATCCAGGCGGTGCAATTTTCGCACGTGGTTCTGCGGATGATAAAGGTCAATTCTTCATGCATGTTAAAGCTTTCGAAGCCATGATGAAAACGAATTCTTTGCCTTGTAATGTTAAATTTATTATTGAAGGAGAAGAAGAAGTTGGTTCTGCAAGTTTAGCTGATTTCTTAGAAGAAAATAAAGAAAAACTAAAATGTGATGTTATCCTAATTTCTGATACGCATATTTATTCGGTTGAGCAACCAACGGTTACAACTGGACTTAGAGGTCTTAGCTATGTAGAAGTAGAAGTGGAAGGTCCTAACAGAGATTTACATTCTGGACTTTATGGAGGCGCAGTTCCTAATCCAATTAATGTTTTAGCTAAAATGATTGGTGACCTTATCGATGACGAAGGCCATATTACAATTGATGGTTTCTACGATAATGTTTTGGTTGTTTCTGACGAAGATCGTAAAGCAATGAACAAACTAAAAGATGATCCAGAAGCTTACAAAAAGTCTATTGGATTAAATGACATCCAAGGCGAAGAAGGCTACACAACTTTAGAAAGAGCATCTATCCGTCCAACATTGGATGTTAATGGTATTTGGGGAGGTTATACTGGCGAAGGTGCAAAAACAGTTATCGCTTCTAAAGCTTTTGCTAAAATCTCAATGCGTTTGGTTCCGAATCAAACACCTGAAGAAATTACAGAGAAATTCACAAAATATTTCGAGAAGATTGCTCCTAAAAGTGTTAAGGTTAAAGTGACGCCTCACCATGGTGGAATGCCTTATGTTTTAGAAAGCGATACTAAAGAATTCCAAGCTGCTAAAAAAGCAATGGAACAAGCTTTCGGTAGAGAAGTCCTTCCTTATAGAAGTGGCGGAAGTATTCCGATTACGTCTTTGTTCGAAAAAGTATTGGGTGCAAAGTCAGTATTAATGGGCTTTGGTCTAGACTCTGATGCGATACATTCTCCTAACGAACATTACGGATTGTATAACTATTACAAAGGAATTGAGAGTATCCCATATTTCTTTGAGTATTATACAAAAGGTTAAAATATATTAAAAGACAATTCGAAAGGATTGTCTTTTTTTATTTTTGTAAAACTAAATTATCAATATGTCAGAAAATAAAGTGGCCTATATAACAGGTGGAACAAAAGGTGTAGGTTGTGGGATTGCAGAAGTTCTGTTGGAGAATGGTTTCAAAATCGCTTTCTCAGGACGAAAAGCCGAAGATGTAGAAAAAGCTTCAAAACAATTAGATGCTTCTGGCGAAAATGTCTTAGGAATTATTTCCGATGTTAAAAATTTTAATCATGAACAAGAAGCGATTTCGAAAGCTGTTGAGAAATTTGGAAGATTAGATTTGGTAATTGCTAATGCAGGTTTGGGACATTTTGCACCAATCGAAGATTTGAGTATCGATGATTGGCAGGATATGATTGATACCAATTTGACGGGCGTTTTTTATACTTTAAAATCGAGCATCGACGCTTTAAAGAAAACCGAAGGTTATTTTATTTCGATTGCGAGTTTGGCTGGCGAATACTTTTTTGAAAAGGGAAGTGGTTATAATGCTTCCAAGTTTGGTGTTGTAGGATTTACACAAGCAGCCATGTTGGATCTTAGAAAGTACAATATTAAATGTTCTGTGATTTTGCCGGGCTCGATTAATACCTATTTTAACAATTCGGAACCGTCAGAAGAAGAGTCGTGGAAGATACAA
This sequence comes from Soonwooa sp. T0.1_25, assembly GCF_057652215.1. Classification (NCBI taxonomy): domain Bacteria; kingdom Pseudomonadati; phylum Bacteroidota; class Flavobacteriia; order Flavobacteriales; family Weeksellaceae; genus Soonwooa; species Soonwooa sp. T0.1_25. The sequence continues at coordinate 27,042 of NZ_JBYFBZ010000008.1, forward strand.
CCGAGAGATGTTGGTGATTTGGTTTTAAATATGATGAAAATGGATCCTCGTGTTTTACCATCAAAAATTGAATTAAGAGCTTCTCAAGTCAAAAAATAATTAAACAAAATAGGATTGCGGATTTATAAATGATTTTTGGGAATTATGATTCTTGTCAAAACTTTGGATTTGTTTTAAAATTTAATTCAAAACTTTTTGAAGATTCTTGTCATATTCCTTTTAATCAAATGTTGACGGATTCTTATTCATAAAATAACAAAATATTATGCGTGCATAGTATTATTTAGTATATTTACAAAGCTTAATTTCAAAAAAATTATCCAAATGAAAATATTAGTTTGCATCAGCAGTGTGCCTGATACGACAAGTAAAATTAACTTTACAGCAGACAAATCTGCTTTCGACAAAAACGGAATCCAATGGGTAATTAATCCTTTGGACGAATTTGCTTTAACAAAGGCTATAAAATTACAAGAAAGCCAAGGTGCTACAGTTACTGTGGTTAACGTTGGTGATGCTGGGACAGAAGCTGTTATCCGTAAAGCATTAGCAATTGGTGCTAACGATGCAGTTAGAGTTAACTCAGAAGCTAAAGATAGTTATTCGGTGGCTAAAGAGATTGCCAAAATCGCTCAAGACGGTGCATACGATGTTGTATTAGCTGGTAAAGAATCTATCGATTATAACGGTGGAGCAGTACCAGGTATGGTTGCAGCATTGCTTAACCAACCTTTCGTTAACGCTTGTGTTGGTCTAGATATCAACGGCGCAGAAGCTACAGCAGTTAGAGAGATTGAAGGTGGTAAAGAAACTATTTCTGTTAAACTACCTGCAGTTATCGCTGGTCAAAAAGGTATTGTTGAAGAAAAAGATCTTATCATCCCTAATATGAGAGGGATTATGTCTGCAAGAACAAAGCCTTTACAAGTTGTAGAACCTAGCAATAAAGAAGTTAAAGTTGATGCTATTTCTTTTGATGCAGTTCCGCCAAGAGCAGCTGTTAAATTGGTTTCTCCTGACAACTTAGACGAATTGGTAAGATTACTTCACGAAGAAGCTAAAGTTATCTAATTAGGATTTGAAATTGAAGATTTGAAGTTTGAAATTTTGTAGTATTAATCTCAAATATCGAATGTCAAATCTCAAATAAATCATTTAAAATTTACAATCCAAAATTTAAAATTTACAAAAATGGCAATATTCGTATATGCAGAAAATATAAATGGTGTTTACAAAAAAGCAGCTTTCGAAGCAGTTGCTTACGCCAAAGCTATTGCAGACCAAGCTGGTGATACTGTAACAGCTATCTCTATCAACCCAACAGATTCTTCAGATTTATTGTATAAGTATGGAGCATCAAAAGTAATTAATGTTAAAGACGAAGGACTTAAAAATTTCAGCGCAAAAGCTTATGCAGATGCAGTAGGACAAATCGCTGATGGCAACATCGTTGTTTTCCCTCACACAACAGATGCATCGTCTATCGCACCAATGTTAGCAATCCAAAAAAATGCATCATTGTTAACTAACGTTATCGCTGCGCCAGAAAGCCTTTCACCATTCCAAGTGAAAAGAAAAGCTTTCTCAGGTAAAGGATTTATGCATGCAAAAGCTGATGCCGCTAACGTTATCGCGACAGTATCTCAAAATGCTTTCGGTGCTAAAGAAAATGCAGTTTCAGGTTCCGAAGAAGTTAAAGATCTTAGCATCGTTAACGAAGATACAAAAGTGGTTAGCCACGAGCAATCATCAGGTAAGTTAGACCTTAAAGAAGCCGAAATCGTTGTTTCTGCAGGTCGTGGTCTTAAAGGTCCAGAAAACTGGGGAATGATCGAAGATCTAGCAAACGTACTTGGCGCTGCAACAGCATCGTCTAAGCCAGTTGCTGATATCGGTTGGAGACCACACGCTGAGCACGTTGGTCAAACAGGTAAGGCAATTTCGCCTAACTTATACATCGCAGTAGGTATTTCAGGAGCTATCCAGCATTTGGCGGGTGTAAACTCATCAAAAACTATTGTAGTTATCAACAACGATCCAGAAGCACCGTTCTTTAAATCTGCAGATTATGGAGTAGTTGGTGACGCGTTCCAGATCGTTCCTGCCTTGGTAGAAAAACTTAAAGCCTTCAAATCTTAACCGATTTTTAGACTAGATATAAAGCCTGAGAATCTTCTCGGGCTTTTTTATTTGGGCGCCATTTCCGCCTTCCGTTCCCACTCTTTTTTGCCGACGCTTTACGCCAAGCAAAAAAAGGAGTTCCACTCAAGTCGGGGCGCGGAGAAGGGATAATTAGCAATTTTTCAAAATCTAAAATTTAGGATATTTTGCTTATAGTCTTTTACAAATCAATTAATTATACTTGGCTTAAAAACTGACCTCCAAATTCCTAAAAAACTTTATATTTGCTAGATGGATTATAAAAGACTTATCATAAGAGGAATTTCCTATAGCCAGACTCAATCTGGAGCCTATGCATTATTATTAGAACACGAAGAGACAGGTGTCAAACTACCTGTTGTTATAGGCAATTTTGAAGCACAATCCATATCACTCGGTCTAGAAAAAGATATACAACCACCGAGACCATTGACGCACGATCTTTTTTCAAGCTTCGTAAAGGCAACGCAATACCGATTGAGTTCTGTTGTTATTTATCAAATTTTGGACGGCGTTTTCTTTTCAAACCTTGTTTTTACTAATAACATTTCGGATGAAGAATTAATTTTGGATGCACGCACGTCGGATGCTGTTGCAATGGCAGTTCGATTTGATGCACCTATTTTTACGACGGAACAAGTCCTTAGTGAAGCCGGAATTCTTTTAGAAATCAACGAACCCGAAGAGATGTCGGCGGATGTTGAAGGAAGTCAACCAATAGTAGGACTAGAAGAAACCAGCCTTAGCAATTTATCATCACAAGAATTAGCGCAACTTTTAGAAGACGCAGTTAAAGAAGAAGATTTTGATACCGCTTTACAAATACAAGAAGAGATCAAAAAGCGCAACCGAAAGATTGAATAATATTTCTATTTACATTTCATAATTATGAACATAAAATTACGTTTAACGATACTGAGTTTCCTTCAGTTTTTCGTTTGGGGAGCTTGGCTCATTACAATGGCTAACTTCTGGTTTGGGACAAAGCATTGGGATGGGACGCAATTCGGTGCTGTATTTGGTACAATGGGGATTGCTGCGATCTTTATGCCTACTATTACAGGTATTATTGCTGACCGTTGGATAAATGCCGAAAGAATTTATGCAATTTTACACGTGCTGTATGGCGCAACATTATTTTTGTTACCACATGCAGAAAGTCCAAATTCGTTTTTTTACATTATGTTGCTGGCAATGTGTTTTTATATGCCAACAATTTCATTATGTAACTCGATATCTTACAATGTCCTAAAAAACAATAATCTTGATGTGGTTAAGGATTTTCCACCAATCAGAGTTTGGGGTACAGTTGGATTTATTGTAGCAATGATTATCACCAATCTTACTGGTAATAAAGCAACGGAAGGACAATTTTACATTGCAGGAGCTGTTGCAATCCTTTTAGGAGTCTATGCGATAACGCTTCCAAAATGTCCTCCACAAAATCTTATTGATAAAAATGCACCTTTAGCTGAGCAGTTAGGACTTAATGCCTTCAAGCTTTTCGGTAATTACAAGATGGCTTTATTCTTTGTATTTTCGATGTTGTTGGGTGCAGCTTTGCAATTGACGAATGCTTATGGTGATGTTTTCTTAAGTGAGTTTGCGAATTTTCCTAAATATGCTGACTCTTTTGTCGTACAACGTTCAACCATTATTATGGCGATTTCTCAAGTTTCTGAAACTTTATTTATCCTAGCAATTCCGTTTTTCTTAATCAAATACGGGATCAAAAACGTAATGCTTATCAGTATGTTTGCGTGGGTTTTGCGTTTCGGATTGTTTGCTTTTGGTGATCCACAAGGTGGTCTTTGGATGATTATTATGTCATGTATCGTTTACGGTATGGCATTCGATTTCTTTAATATTTCGGGTTCTTTATTCGTAGAAACAACAACTGAAAAGAAAATTCGTTCGTCAGCGCAAGGTTTATTTATGATGATGACTAACGGTTTTGGAGCAGTTATCGGAAGTAATGCAGCAGGCTGGATGATTGATAAATTCTTTACGCATAAATTTTCTACAGCGACCGAATTGGCAACTTATCTGGAGACAACACCAGATAATCCAACGTTTTTAGGAATTTTGAAAAACTCTTTTAACGCTAGTGTTGGACCAGATGGTGTACTATCAAATGCTGTTATGATGAAAAACTGGCACGAAATCTGGCTAAGCTTCGCAATCTATGCGTTAATTGTAGCGATAGCATTTGCAGTTTTATTTAGACATAAACACAATGCTGAGACCATGGCGAAAGCCGTTGATAATTCTGGTCATTAATTGATTTAATTAAAATATTATAAAACTCCGAACTCGATTGACTTCGGAGTTTTTTATTGTATTTTTGAAACTAAGATTTTTAAATTTAAAATAATGACAATTTTAGAACAGATAAAAAACGGAGAAACGAATTTTGATTTTAATAATGTTATCGCTGATATTGACAAACATTATGATTTTTTTCCAACCAAATTTACTAACGGTGATCAAGTTAACGTTGCCAATCAAAACAACGGCTCTTGCAAGATTTTTTATTTTGCTAAAATGAATAACCTCAGTAAAGAGCAGACTTTAGATTTGTTCGGTGATTATTACAAAAAAGAGGTATTACAAGATCCCGAAGGAGACGATCATCAAAATATCCGAAACTTTGTGAAGTATGGTTGGGATGACGTAAAATTCTATGGAGAAGCTTTAATAGAAAAATGATCAAGCTATTGATTATGGCTTAAATCTTGTTTATAATATTTTAAATATTAAAATTATGAGATCTAGATTATTTAAAACATTTTTGACAATATTAGCGCCTATCGTTATCGATTATGTGGTTAAGAAAGTTACTCAAAAGAAAACACAGCCAATTGATAAAGAGTTGCAACAGTCTTAAAATAAAAAAGCTATTCGAAATCCGAATAGCTTTTTTATTATGTTTTATTTTAGTTTGTTTTAAAATTTCCAACCAAGCGTAAATACTAAATTGTTCATTTGATTTTTAACTTTCGACACGGCATAAGCAGGAGAGTTAATATCAAAATTGTTACTATAGTAACCAGTTCCGTTATTTGCAGAACCATACATGAACGGATTATCATATTCTGACGACACGTTTTGATATGATGCATCGATGTAGAAAGCCTTAAAGTCATAGCCAAGACCTACGCCCAAAGTATTTCTTTTAGAAAGCATTAGATTAGAGTAGTTAACATCATGTATAGATCCATCATTATTGTAGCTAGACAACATAATGTTATTGAATGGATTATTCGCAAATGCATAGCCAGCTCTCACACGAAGACCTTCGTAACGATATTCAGCACCAAGTCTCACTTCTGATGAGTTTTTATAATTCTCATTATAGAAAGCATTAAGATCCGAATTGACAGCTGATGTCGTTGTATATTTAGGCTTACTCAATCCTTGGATATAATCGACGTTAAAAGCGAAATTCTTATTCGGGACAAAAGCAGCACTCACCGTTGCTTTGAAAGGTGTTCTTAGATTTCTAGATTCTGAAAATTCTGCAGTATCCGTATAACCATCATTCGCAATTGCATAATCTCTATAAACTCGGTCTACATTCCACCAAGTTGGCGTTTCAATAGCCGCTCCTAAACGGAATTGATTATTGATTTTACCAATAATACCAAAGTTAGCTGAGAATCCTCTCGAATCTTCTAAATATGGTGTGTATTGCTTTTCGTAAGAATCGGTAACATTATTTGCATCTAGATGAAAAAATGAGTAATCATCCTGCTTATAACTAATGTTACTCACGTTAATACCAGCTCCTAAATAGATTCGGTTATCATAATTGGCACCGATAGTAAAATTAGTTTTATCCGAACGGCCATCTCTGCTATAGACATGTCCTCTATAACTTAAATTACCAACAAGTGGATTATTATTTTCATCTATTAGATCCTTTTGTATTTTAATATTGCTATTTCCAGGAGTTCCAACTTGGTCATTTAAGAACGTTGAATTGTAGCTAACACCAATGTTTACAAATTTCCATTTAGAATTAAGATTACTTAAATCAAATGCAATAATCGCAGAGGCGTTACCTAGATCCGTTTTATTAACTTTATTAGAAGCAGAAGCGCTACCTAATGTACTTGTATTCTTGTTAGAATAAGTTGATAAACTAAGACTAAGGTCACTTGCAATATTAACACCTAGACCTGCTGGGTTAACATTAACACTAGAGATATTGCCACCTAAAGCTCCCATTGACCCTGCCATACCTACATATTTTGCAGTTCCATTAATGCTATTGTTGTTATAGACATCAGTTATATTTTTAATTTCTGATATATCCTGAGCTTGTAGATAAAAAGCTGCTGGTAAAGTAAGTATTAGTAATGTTCTTTTTAACATATTAAAGTTCTTAAATAAAGACTATTTTATAAGTTTATAATTATTTTTTTTTTAAAATAAGATTAACGTCCGCCAGATCTCATTCCGCCTCCGCCTCCAGAACGCATGCCACCACCGATGCTACCGCCCATACTTCCTCCAGATCTTGTACCACCACTTGAGTTGAATCCTCCGCTGCTAGATCCGCTATTACGATATCCACCAGAATTTTGCATTGGTGTTGTATTTCTGAAACCTCCGTTATTATTACGAGTACCACCATCGTTTCTCATACCACCATTTTGACGGATAGATCCATTATCGTTTTGATTAGGGAAACTTTGCGGATTTCTGTAACCTCCCATATTGTTTGGATTTCTTACATTACCATTATTTCCGTTATTAATCATACCTTGATTACGAATACTACCATTAGAATTTCTTCCGCCAGCATTATTAGTCGTGATATTTCTTACACTAGTTTCTCTTAACATTCCAGAAAGTCTATTTCCGTTTGTATTTCTTGTCCCTCGCGGAATATAGTATGAGTTGTAACCATAGTAAGGATAATATCCGCCACCGTAACCGTAATAGTATGGTGAGTAATAAGGTGAATAGTAGCTTCCCCAATATCCACCACCATAACCATAACCCCAGAAAGGATCATAGAAACTGTTGTAATACCAAGGGCTTCCCCAACCCCAATTCATTCCGATATTCCAACCATAGCCCCAACGAGAACCATAATATGGCATACCATATCCATAATATCCAGCTCCCCAACCCCAATTATTATTGGTGTAATAAGTCTCTGTTCCTGTATAATTTCCCCAATCAGATTCATAACTTCCGTAACGATTATTACTAAGTTGTTGGTTTTTTACAGATTGTTCAACAATACCAACATTATCATAGTCATAATATTGGTCTACCTGATTACCATAATTCCTTGAATAACCTTCTGGAAGGCTATCTCTATTAGGATCATAGTATACACCATCAGTCTCAGAATAACCTCCTGTATAGACAATACAAGATGTTAATAAGAAGCTGCTGGAAATCATTATTAAGGCTTTTGACTTAACAAGATTAAAAATGTTATAATTGTTAAAAGTTTTCATTTTCAACAGAGTATTAAGTTTATTATATTTGCATTTCTTTATACCAAATTTGTACCAAAAAGTACGATAAATAGGCAGGTAAAATTACTGCTTTTATTTTAGATGGGCTTGATAAAGAAAAGTTAAAAAGAAATATCAAAAAAATTTATGGCAAAGTTAACAACAAGGGCAGAAGATTACAGCAAATGGTACAACGAATTGGTTGTAAAAGCTGACTTAGCAGAAAACTCTGGTGTGCGTGGTTGTATGGTGATTAAACCTTACGGTTACGCAATTTGGGAAAAAATGCGTGACGAGATGGATCGCAAATTCAAAGAAACAGGACACGTTAATGCTTATTTCCCCTTGTTTGTCCCGAAAAGCTTGTTTGAAGCAGAAGAGAAGAATGCGGAAGGTTTTGCTAAAGAATGTGCGGTAGTTACGCATTATCGTCTTAAAAATGATCCAGACAATCCAGGGAAGCTAATTGTTGACCCGAATGCAAAATTAGAAGAAGAACTTATTGTTCGCCCAACTTCTGAAGCAATTATTTGGAGCACTTATAAAAACTGGATTCAATCTTATAGAGATTTACCAATCTTGATTAACCAATGGGCAAATGTTGTACGTTGGGAGATGAGAACGCGTCTATTCCTTAGAACTGCCGAATTCCTTTGGCAAGAAGGACACACAGCGCATGCAACACGTCAAGAAGCGATTGAAGAATCTGAACAAATGTTAGATGTTTATGCTGATTTTGCAGAAAACTTTATGGCAATTCCTGTTGTTAGAGGTATTAAAACGCCATCTGAGAGATTTGCTGGTGCGGACGAAACCTATTGTATAGAAGCTCTTATGCAAGACGGAAAAGCTTTACAAGCCGGAACTTCTCACTTTTTAGGACAAAATTTTGCAAAAGCTTTCGATGTTAAATTTACTAATAAGGAAGGTAAAATAGAATATGCTTGGGCAACGTCTTGGGGAACTTCAACCAGATTAATGGGTGCATTAATTATGACACATTCGGATGATCATGGTTTGGTATTGCCACCAAGTTTGGCTCCAATTCAGGTGGTTATTGTTCCTATTTTTAAAGGAGAAGAACAATTAGAAGAAATCAGCAAAGTAGCTTTGGATATTCAAGCAAAATTAAAAGCGAAAGGTATTTCTGTTAAATTTGATAACGATACACAGAACAAACCAGGTTGGAAGTTTGCTGAATACGAACTAAAAGGTGTGCCAGTAAGAATGGCAATTGGTCCTAAAGATTTAGAAAACGGCACTGTCGAAATTGCGAGAAGAGATAATTTGACTAAAGAAGTACAACCAATTGATAATGTAGATACATATATCGAGGAATTATTAAAAACAATTCAGCAAGATGTGTTTAATAAAGCTAAAACTTACAGAGATACTCACGTAACTAAGGTTGACACTTATGAGGAGTTCAAAAAAGTTTTAGAAGAAAAAGGCGGATTTATTTCAGCACACTGGGACGGTACAGATGAAGAAGAAGAGCAAATCAAAAATGAAACAAAAGCCACTATTAGATGTATTCCTTTAGAAAATGATATGGAAGAAGGCATATCTCTTATTACAGGAAAACCATCAAAACAACGTGTTTTATTTGCGAAAGCATATTAAAATTTAGTTTTATTTGCTAAAAAGTTAACACATGGTGTAGTTTTTGATTGTCTTAGTATTATCAAAAAAAATAAACACTTATGGCAATTAACTTAATCGACGTGATCAAAGGACAACTTAGTCCAGAAATTGTATCACAAGTATCCACACATTTAGGAGAAAATAACTCTAATGTGTCAAATGCAATCAGTGCATTCTTACCAGCTATCATTGGCGGAATGGCAAATAATTCGGGAGACTCAACGCTTTTCACTACTCTGAAAAGTCTTGCGTCTTCCGATTTTGTTTCTCAGATGACGAGTGGTTCCGACAGCGTTGCTGGAACTATCAAGTCAATAATTTCTTTAATTTTTGGAGGAAAGGCAGATGCTTTGGTTAACACAGTATCTAATTTTGCTGGTGTTAGTCCAGCTTCTGGTCATCAATTATTAGATCTAGTAGGAGGGAGTAGTTTTGGATTTTTAGGTAAGTATATTACTGATAACAATCTAGATCAAAACCAATTCACTAATTTATTAAATGACCAAAAAGGCATTGTTTCGGGCTTATTACCAGCGGGTCTTAGTCTTGCAGGTTTAGGTCTTGGTGGCGCTGCAGCAGCTGCAACTCCGACTCCGACTCCAACAGTGGAAGTTCCGAAGCCAGTTGTTAATAAAGAGACAGAGTATGTTGACTCTGGCGCTCATGTTACCAGAAGCGGAAATGTACACACACCACCACCAAATGACAATGGAGGAGGAGGTTCTATCCTGAAATGGTTACTTCCATTATTACTTCTTTTATTAGCTGGTTGGTTCTTATGGAAACAATGTGGCAAAAAAGCGGATACTGTACCTGCTGGTACAACGGATAGTACTGCAATCATAACAGACACTGTTGCATCGAGTACAACAGTTGATTCTACTGCTAATGGTACAACCTTGAATAGAGAAAGTATGGTAGTAACTTTACCAAGTGGTAAAACTATTAATGCTTACAAAGGAGGTATCGAAGATCAAATCGTTACATTCTTAAAATCTGACGAGTACAAAAACGCAACAGAAGCGCAACTTAAAGACAAATGGTTTAATTTTGATAATTTAAATTTCGAATTTAATTCAACTAAATTAACACCAGAATCTCAAGTTCAGTTAGATAATTTGAAAGCTATTCTTGCTGAATTCCCAGCGGCTAACATCAAAATTGGTGCTTACACAGACAAAAAAGGAGATGCTGCAACTAACCTAAAATTATCTAAAGAAAGAGCTACAGCTGTTAAAACTGCTTTAGGTTCTGCTCAAGTTAAAGAAGCAGAGGGTTATGGTTCAGAGTTTGCAAAAGTTTCAGCTGATGCTTCAGACAAAGAAAGAGAGGCGGATAGAAAAACTGCAATTCGTTTTGTGAAGTAAATTATTAAAACTTTATAAGAAAAAAGCTACCAAAATTGGTAGCTTTTTTTGTGAAAATAAATTAATTATGTAATTTTGTTAGATTATTCTAACAAAATATTTTTAATGTTCAAAAAATCTAAAGAAGCTTGGCGAAGAGAGAAGCACCAACATTCTCTTCAAGAAGTATATTCATCAATAAAAGTTCCGCAGGATGCAGGTTTTTGGAAAAAGCTTTTGGCTTTTACAGGACCAGGGCTAATGATTGCTGTTGGTTATATGGATCCCGGAAATTGGGCTACTGATATCGAAGGTGGCGCAAGTTTCGGTTATACATTGTTATCAGTTATTTTGATTTCAAACCTTTTTGCGATCGTATTACAACACCTTTCTTTAAAGTTAGGGATCGTTGCAGAAAGAGATTTGGCGCAAGCTTGTCGCGATCATTTTAGTCCGCCAGTTAATTTTGCACTTTGGATTCTCTGCGAAATTGCGATTGCGGCTTGTGATCTGGCAGAAGTCATCGGTACGGCGATTGCGCTTAATTTGCTCTTTGGTATTCCGTTGACTTGGGGCGTCGTCATCACGGTTGTTGATGTTTTCATCATTTTATTTTTACAAGCCAAAGGTTTTCGGATTATAGAAAGTATTGTCGGTGGTTTAATCTTCATTATTTTAGGTTGTTTTATTTATGAATTAATCGTTAGTAAACCTGAGATTTTTCCAATTCTTCATGGTTTAGTTCCACAAAAAGAAGTAGTGACCAATCCGCACATGTTGTATATTGCCATCGGAATTCTTGGTGCGACTGTTATGCCGCACAACCTTTATCTACACAGCAGTATTGTCCAAACTAGAAATTATCCAAGAACTACAGAAGGCAAAAAAGAAGCGATTAAATTTGCGACCATTGATAGTAGCTTTTCTCTGATGTTGGCGTTTTTTATAAATGCTTCCATTTTGATTTTGTCAGCGGCGACTTTCCACACAAGTGGACATCATGGTGTTGCAGATATTCATGATGCGTATCAACTTTTGACACCGCTTTTAGGTACAACTTTCGCGAGTATTTTCTTTGGAGTTGCTTTATTGGCTTCTGGGCAAAATTCAACTTTGACAGGGACTTTAGCAGGTCAAATCGTTATGGAAGGTTTTCTAAATATTAGATTAAAACCTTGGGTTCGTCGTTTAATAACGCGACTTATTGCTGTTATTCCAGCCTTAATTGTAGCCATTCTTTATGGTGAAAGAGGAACGTCGCAACTGTTGGTTTTCAGCCAAATTATTTTGTCAATGCAACTGAGTTTTGCTGTTATTCCGTTAGTAATGTTCACAAATTCTAAATTAAAAATGGGACGTTTTGCTAACAAACCTTGGTTAAAAACTTTAGTAATTATCATCAGCGGAATTATCCTTGGATTAAATTCATATTTACTTTATTTGACGTTTACTGGTATATAAGATTTAAGAAGTTTGCATTAAAATTTAGGATTTTTATAAGATTTCAAAATTGGTCTAGTCCTTAATATTGACTAATTTTATCTCCTGAAATTTCCGAACCTTATTATGACAACACAAGATAAATTAGCAAAGCTTCGCGAAGCAATGCAAGCGCAAAATATAGATGCGTACATTATTTTTTCCGCAGATCCTCACATGAGCGAATATCTTCCTAACGAATGGAAGGAGAGAACCTGGTTAACCGGTTTTACTGGTTCGGCGGGTTTTGCGGTCGTTACTAAAGACAGAGCTGGCGTTTGGACTGATGGTCGTTATTTTGTTCAGGCTAACGCAGAACTAAAAGATTCGACAATTGATTTGATGAAAGAAGGAGTGGAAGGAACGCCACAATTTGTAGATTGGATTATTTCTGAAATTCCAAAAGCTGGAAAGGTTGCCGTTAACGCAATTGCAACGTCTAACGCTAACTGGGAATTGGTCGAAAATCAATTGAAGAAAGCTGATATTAGTTTAGTAGATTTAGCTTTATTAAATGACATCTGGACAGATAGAGGAACGCCTTCTAAAAATGAAGTTTTTGTGCATCCTGTTGAACGCGCTGGCAAATCGGTAACTGATAAGCTTTCGGATATCCGTCAAAAAATGGACGAAATGGGAGCAACTGCGCATATTATTTCAAGTTTGGACGATGTCGCTTGGACGCTTAATCTACGAGGAAGCGACGTGCAATCTAACCCAGTATTTTTAGGCTACATTTATTTATCTCGTGACGAAGCAATTTTGTTTGTGGATCTAGATAAACTTAATAAAGAAGCTAAAAATCTAATGGATGCATCTAATGTTAAAATGATGCCTTATGCCGATTTTTATTCATTTTTAAAATCGATAAAGAATCAAAAAGTTTTGGTTTCACCAAATACCAATCAAGCCATTATTCATACTTTGGTTAATGATAATACATTGTTAAAAGCTGCGGTTCCGGGTAATCTTATGAAAGCTCAAAAGAACGAAGCAGAGTTGGCTGGTCTCAGAACGGTGATGGAGCGCGATGGTGTTGGGATGGTGAAATTCCTATATTGGTTGACACACAATGTTGGTAAAGAATCGATGACAGAATATTCGATTGGACTTAAATTAAGAGAATTCCGTGCAAGTCTTGATAATTTTGTTGGCGAAAGTTTTGGAAGTATCGTTGGATACGAAGGCAACGCCGCGTTACCACATTATTCTGCCAAGAAAGAGGGAAGTTCTGATGTTACTAATAAAGGAATTATCCTTGTAGATTCTGGAGGTCAATATCTGGAAGGGACAACCGATATTACAAGGACTTTAGCGATTGGCGAAGTTTCGGAGCAGTTCAAAATAGATTCGACTTTGGTGTTACAAGGTATGATCCGATTATCGATGGTTAAATTCCCGAAAGGAACTCGTGGTGTACAATTGGACGCAATTGCGAGACTTCCGTTGTGGATGGCTGGCAAAGATTATGCGCACGGCACTGGTCACGGTGTTGGCAGTTTTATGAACGTACACGAAGGACCACAAAATATACGTAAAGATCTAAATCCGCAAGAATTACTTCCAGGAATGGTGGTTTCTAACGAGCCAGGTTTCTATTTGGAAAACAAATACGGAATTCGTCACGAGAATCTTCTTGTGGTTAAAGAAGTTGAAACAACAGATTTCGGAACTTTCTATGATTTTGAAACTTTGACGTTCTGCCCATTCTTCAAAGATACCATTGTGAAAGATATGCTTTCGCAAGCTGAAATCGATTGGTTAAATGCTTATCACAAACAGTGTGAAGAAAAAATTGGTCCACATCTAGATGGTGAAATCAAAGAATGGTTCTTAGATTTGGTTAGTCCTTTGTAAATATTAAATATTATTAAATAAAAATAATAATCCTCGTCAGTTAGCCTGCGAGGATTTTTTTATGGGATTAAATGAGCTTCATTTTTAAAATAAATTATGGTAGCAATAGACTACCGTCACCGTAACTTAAAAATCTAAAATTATTCTTCAACGCATAATCATAAAGTTCATGCCATTTTTCACCAATTAATGCCGAAACTAGCAATAACAATGTAGACTGCGGTTGATGAAAGTTGGTGATAAGACCTTTTGCAATTCGGAAAGTGTAGCTTGGTGCAATAATAATTTCTGTCTCTACAGAAATATGGCTTTGCTCATCTTCTTTAACCCAATTAATTAATGCTGAAATAGCAACCTCAGCAGAATTAATAGTTTCGGTTTCGTATGGTTCCCATTGTGTAACTTTTAGATTTTCAAAAAGAATATTCGGATTGTTGGCCACTTTATTTCCCATCCAAAAAATGCTTTCGACAGTTCGCATGGATGTTGTACCAACAGGAATAATGGGACGATTAATATTTTCTAAAAGATGTTCTAAAAAATCAATGCTAATATTCATACATTCAGAATGCATGATGTGTTCGTCCATTGTTTCAGATTTCACAGGTTTGAAGGTTCCTGCGCCGATATGCAAAGTTGTGAAAAGTGTTTCGATGCCTTTACTATGAAGATCATCCAAAATCCTTTTTGTGAAATGCAAGCCCGCTGTTGGTGCCGCAACAGATCCGTCATGTTCGGAGTAAACAGTTTGGTAAGTTTCTTCATCGGTTTTGTCCGCAACTCGTTTAATATAGGGTGGAAGCGGAGTAACACCTGCAGCATTAACCACATCCGCAAACGGAATTTCTTCTGGTGACCACGATAATTTTACCACATAAGAATCGGGAAGTTTTTCAATAATCTCAGCAGTAAGTTCTACATTTTTATTATCAATTTCTAAAATTTTAGTAAGCTTTGGTGTTCTCCATTTTGCAACTTTCCCAATAAGGCAAGTCCAAAGCACGCTTCCCTGTTTCTGAAAATAATCTTCGTAATTGACGTTTTCGCCATAGGGTTCTAGGCAAAAAACCTCGATGGTTGCGCCAGTTTCGTTCGTGAAAAACAATCTAGACTTTATAACTTTGGTATCGTTAAAAACCAAAACTGCATCATTTGACAAATAATCTGATATATGTTGATAAATATCGGTTGAGATGTCGTTGTTTTTGTAAACTAAAAGCTTGGACGAATCTCTAGGATTTGCGGGATTGTAAGCGATATTTTCGTTGGGTAAATCGTAAGTAAAATTTTCGATTTTCAGTTCTCGTGGATGCATTATGCAAATTTGTGAAAAGTTTTAAAAATACACAAGGCGATAGGTTTTAGTTGTTGGTTTTAGTGTTTGTAAAGATATTGGATGATTATTTTTCCAGTTAGTAGTCTTAGCCCTGATGGAGCGGCATGTTGGAGCTCGTTATGTAAGCGACGGGATAGGTGAGGGCACATAACAGCGACTAGCGACAGCAGGTTCTCGGCTTCTAAGTCAAGCTATTTTCAAAATTCTTTAAAATTATACTTTTAAAAAGAATGAATAATTATTTATAAAGCGCAACTTCGATAAAATTATTATTTTTCTTAAAACTTTCGGCAGCACGTTCCTCTTTTCCTTTTATTAAATCCTGTTTTGACATTGGACTTCCATTGTTTGCATTGTAAAATAAAGTCTCCGACATTTGGGACGAACTGTGTATTAATTTGATGTTTTTTGCGGGATCTTTTTTGTATTCGTTCCAAAGAAAATTAAATTTTTGTTTGGTAACAAAGATGTCTTTCATTTTAGAATCCATAAGACCTTGCTCGTGCTCAATTTTTTGATTACCCACAAATCTGAATTGATGATCTCCTTTGTCATCTTCGATTGTTAAGATTAATCCGGGTAAACCACAAAATTTATAAGGTCCATCTTGGATTTGGATATCATTAGTGAACCAAGCAATCCAGTTACGACCTCCGAAAGTTGTCGTCGCTTTTTGAACTTTGAATTTCTCAATTGTTTTTGTCTCGGATAAAACTGTCCATTTTATTTTGTCCAATTCTTTAATCGCCAAATTTGTTGCATTAAGCATGGTATGATGGACTGTCTCGAAGCTTGGATAGACTTTTGAAATTCGGAAATGAACTTTTGACTGTTTTATTTTTCGCATGTCCAAAACCATAGATTTAGTTGCATTAGCTTTTTCAAATTCTTCTTTAAAAAGTGAATCGCGTGCAATAAGTAATGCACTATAAAAGTAAGATCCATCTTTGCCAATATCAAGCTTCATTAATTCTTTTTCTACGTTATCGCGATTTAAAGAATCCATTCTGAAGCTGTATTCGTAAACAAATCTTTGATTTTGAGAACTTACAAATATGGATAGTAATAAGAAAATAGAGGTTAATATTCTCATTTAATTTATTAGATTTTTGTTGAAGCGAAAATACATTTTTTTCAACAAGTATTTTTCTTATTTATTAATTCTCATGTCGGCTTGTTGTTACGATGACATAAAAATATAATATCATTGGTAAAAATTATGCATTATCAGGTAAGACTTTTTTTTAAATTATTCTTCTGGAGATAATTCAGCATAAGCAAACATATTAAAAAATCATTGACCGAAGTGTGATGAAAAGAGATATAACGGAAAGCAGATTCGCGAGTGCTATAATTTTGAGTGAAAAAGGCGTAAATTTGCAGTATGAATCATGACACTATCTGCGCATTAGCCACAGCAAACGGCGTTGGCGCCATTGGAATTATCAGAGTTTCGGGCGAAAAATCTTTTGAAATTGTGAATAAAGTTTTTGAATGTAAAAACCTTGAAAAAGTGAAGTCGCATACGGTGCATTATGGGTTTATTGTGGATGGGGAGACTCGAGATGTGAGACATGAGACTGAGAGAATAGAGGAAAGAGAAAAGAAACAAGTTTTAATTGAAGATGCTTCGACTCCGCTCAGTATGACAGCTGACAACCGACAACTAGCAACCAACAACATAGAAGTTATTGATGAGGTGATGGTTTCGGTGTTCCATGCGCCGAAGACCTTTACAACGGAAAACTCTGTGGAGATTTCGTTTCATGGTTCGCCGCATATTGGTGCGAAGATTCTGGAAGTTTTGATTAAAAATGGAGCTCGAATGGCGAAAGCTGGTGAGTTTACGATGCGTGCCTTTATGAACGGACGTATTGATCTTTCGCAAGCCGAATCTATTGCCGACTTGATTGCTTCTGAAAATGAAGCCTCTCGAAAAGTAGCATTAAACCAATTGAAAGGTGGGATTTCCCAAGAGATTTCGGTGCTGCGAGGCGACTTATTAAATTTTACTTCACTTATTGAATTGGAATTGGATTTTGCTGAGGAAGATGTGGAATTCGCTGATAGAAAGGCTTTAGTAGGCTTGATTAAACGAATACAAGCTAAATTGAAATCATTAATCGACAGTTTCCAATACGGAAATGCCATTAAGAACGGTACTGCTGTGGCAATTATTGGGAAACCCAACGCCGGGAAATCGACTTTATTAAATACCTTACTGAAAGAAGAGCGTGCGATAGTAAGTAATATTGCGGGAACGACGCGTGATACCATAGAAGAAATTCTTCATATAAAAGGTCATGCTTTTCGATTGATAGACACCGCGGGATTGCGTGATACGGAAGACGAGATTGAAGCGATAGGTGTGCAAAAAGCCCGTGAAAAGGTTAGTCAAGCCGAGATATTGGTGTATCTAGCTGCCGCTAATTCTGAAGATTTTTCAGAGGATATTCGCATGGTTCAGTCGTTGGTTCGAGAGGATTTGGAATTGATTATCTGTTTAACAAAAATAGATGAAGTCGTTCCAACAGCTTTCGATACAATTGAAAATCAGTTCCGCGATGCTTTGCATACACCATTTGACTTTATTAAGATTTCTGCGATTGAAAACCGTAATATTCAGGAATTAAAGAATGAACTTTCTTCCTATGTTGAAAACTTAAAAGCTCAAGAAGGTGGCGTGGTGATTACTAATCAGCGTCACTATGAGGCTTTGCAGAAGTCATTGTATTCGGTAACACAGGTTGAAGAAGCTGTTTCACAAAACATAACCACCGAACTTTTAGCTTATGAACTTCGCAATGCTTTGGAGCATCTTGGGGAGATTTCTGGGGAGTTTACAAATGATGAGGTTTTAGGGAATATTTTTTCTAAGTTTTGTATCGGGAAATAAATTAGTTTTCCTTTAGTTTCTTTTGAATTCTTTTGTTTGATTTACAGTAATTTATAGAAATTTTATTTTCGTTTATAAGACTTTGTTTGTACTTTTGTTACCAAATATGTACTACTTTAAATTGTGATTACTATTAAAGTAGTACAAAATAGTACAAATGCAAACTTATGAAAATCTCAATTAATAAAAGAAAATTGAAAGATGGAAGAATAAGCCTTTCCATTGAATACTATCGTGGATCAGAAATTAATGCTGAAGGTAAAAGAAGACATCTACGCAGTTTTGTGAACCTAGATACCTATCTTTTTTCAGATCCCAAAAATCCAGCTGAGAAAAAGCACAATAAAGAGGGACTTACTTTTGCTGAAAGTGTGCTAGCAATAAAAAAAGCGGAGTATGTACAAGGTAAGTTTGACTTAAAAAATACAACGAAATCTAAACGTACTTTCTTAGCCTTCTTCGAAGGATTAACTGATGAAAAACAGAAACAAGATTCTTCCAACAATTATGGTAATTGGTTTTCTACGTTCCAACATTTGAAAAAAATAGTTTCACCTAATTTTGCTTTTGAGGAAATTGACGAAAATTTTATCAAGCGAGTGAAAAATTATTTTGAAAATGAAGCTTTAACTAAAAGCAATCTTCCATTATCACAAAATTCGAAATATTCCTACTTCAATAAATTTAAAGCGTCCATCCGAAAGGCCTTTGAAGATGGTTATCTCACGGTTAATTATGCCTCTAAAGTAAAATCTTTTGAACAAGCTGAAAGTCAAAGAGAATATTTAACTTTTGATGAACTTCAAGCTTTAGCGAAGTCGGACTGTAAATATCCAATATTAAAATCTGCCTTTCTTTTTTCTTGTTTGTCTGGTCTTCGTTGGTCTGATATAAATACATTGGTGTGGAGTGAAGTTCGAGATGAAGGAGATTTTACCAAAGTTAATTTTCGACAAGAAAAAACTGATGGAGTTGAGTATTTATATATTTCAAAACAAGCGAGGGAATTGCTTGGAGAACGACAAAATCCTCAAGATCGAGTTTTTAAAGGTTTGAAATACGGAATGACTTACAATACTGAATTAGTTCGCTGGTGTAATAGAGCTGGCGTTCCTAAACATATTACTTTTCACTCTGCAAGGCATACCAATGCTGTTTTATTATTAGAAAATGGAGCTGATATTTATACAGTTTCGAAAAGATTGGGACATAGAGAGATTAGAACCACTGCTATTTATGCAAAAATTGTAGATGCAAAAATGAAAGAAGCAGCGGAAATGATACCGGAATTGAATATTAACCTTTAAAACACTTATATGATGGAAACAATTTTTTGGGGAAATAGAAAAAGGATGAATATAAAATATTTTTTACTTACAATACTTCTTCTAGTTTTAAATTATGTAAATATTTCTTTTTGTGAAAGTTTCAATTTTTTCATTCCGTTAATATGGATTAGTTTAATTTTAGTAGGATTTATTTTTATTTGGAAAAGTTTACAAGTGTTTACAGGGGATAATTTCATTGCAAACTTTAATTCAAATTTTAAGAGACTTAAACTTCTAATGTATGTTTTAATAATAGTCTTAATGATAATGTCTCTTTTATTAATTGGCGAAAAAAGAATTTTCATGTTAGGTTATGATCTGCTCTTTTTACAAAGAACGATTGCTCTGGTCTTGTTTATAGTTACTATAATGAATTTGGAAGTAATCAGAAAAGTTGACGAGATAAAGTTTGATGAAATTCAAGAGGTAATAATTAAACCAAATATAGAATTTCACATTCCTTTTAAACTACAAGGAAATTCAATTGATTTTCAAAACATAACCAATAGCGGAAAAGTGATTTATAATAAAATTAAAATTGATAACTCATATGATTATCAAATAGTGGCTCAAAAATTATTCGCTCATCAATATGTCAAAACTGAAGATGGATTAGAGCAATCAACGATAAGAAATTTTTTGAATTTTACGCGAGGATGTAGATTAGACCAGAAGTTAATTTGGTTAGATACGAATCCGACAGGAACAAAAGAATCTACATATACCTGCTTAGTTTTATTAATGAAAAATATTATTTGTGAGTACAAAAAATCTAGAAGTGAATTTATAACAAATAGATTAGTGAATACTTTTACAATGCGAGATTTCGATATTAATTGTCGTAGTATAAATACAGCTTTTTCAGAGGAAAGGATTCCTAAAAAGAATACACAACGAGTTGAATTGATAATAAAATTATTGTCTGAATCAAAAAAATAGACTGAAAAGTAGTCTTAAAGTCTATTTAAATGCGTTAGCCTGTTGATTAACAGTATACTATATCATTTACTTTGCTGCATAATTCTAAGTATAGCAAAGCAATGGAAAATGAAATTATCCTTCACAAACTGAACCGAATCGAGAAACATATTTTCGGTTTAAAATCTATTTTGAATGTAGAAGAGTTGGCAGAATATACAGGTTTTAAAAAATCGTATATATACAAACTTGTGCATGAAAATTTGATACCCTTTAGTAAACCTAATGGTAAAGTTTTATTTTTTGAAAGAAAAAAAATCGACGAATTTTTACTTCAAAATGCAAGTAAATCTAAAGATGAAATTTCGAAAGAAGCTATAGAATTCTCTTTAGGCAAAAAATGATTAGGACATGCAGGTCAAGAAATCATTTACACCTACCAAAAGGAAGAAAGTTCTAATTTCTAAGGATTTTCGAGAGGTATTAATAAAGCAGGAAACATCAATCATAGAACAACGCATTATTGTTACTATTCTTTCATCAATCAAGGAAGAACAATCCCATTTTATTCCAGTTAAGCAGCCACATGAATCATTGAATGGTAAACAATTATCTTTCGACGATTACTTTGATGGGTGGGCTAATCAAGGCACTGTAAATTTCGTACTGCCACTTTCTGATTTGAATCCAAATCGAAAAATGAAAAATTTGGTGATTAAGAATGCACTAATCAATATGACCAATATCAATTGGCTTCAATTGAAAGATGAATCCATTAATGGTTATAAAGCGGTTCCGTTCATTTTGGAGCCCAGTTGGAATCGCACACACATATTTTTTAAGATGGATAAAGCCGTTTTGCAGCATTTGATGAATATGAGTCCATATTTTTCATTGCATCGAAATTTACCCTATCAAATTTCGTCTAATAACACACTTCGCTTTTTGATGTGGATACTGAAATTTAGAAAGTTTGGAGGAGTACAGATGGAATATAGTGATATTTTAAGAGAATTGTCTATTCATCGAGAAAAATATGAAAGTAGGTCGAAATTCGAACGTGATTTTTTACAAATTATTAAAGCCGATTTGGATGGTTTCAATGACATTAGTTTCAATTATAGTTTTGATGGATTCAAATATTCGTTTGTTATGTATGATACTGTTAAATCAGTTGGAAAGAATGAAAAATTCATTTCAATAAACGATTTACAGGTTGATAGATCACTAAAATATTTGAGAAAGAAAAGAAAGCTCACTGAAAGTCATTTAAGGGTCATTAGAAAACTTTATGATCTTCGAGGATACGAAATCTTATCGAAGAGATTAAAAGGGAAAATTGAGCCTGAAAAAGTAGGTGAAGATTTTATAAAAGCTGTTTTGGAACTTCTTGAAAAATAAAGTGGACTTTATCTCCCGAAAAGTGGATTTTATCTCCCAAAAAGTGGGTTTTATCTCCTAAAAAGTGGGTTTTATCTCCCGAAAAGTGGGTTTTATCTCCTGAAAAGTGGATTTTATCTCCCATCTTTTAATTTTCAAATCTTCTGTAATGTCCTATTTATGCTGGTTTGCGAGAATTACGAAAATGCCCCCTTAATTATATTAATAATATTAATTATTATAATATTTATTAATTAAATAATAAATGTGGATAAAAAATTGGAAAAAATACAAATAAATAGCATTGGTAATCAATTTGTTACAATTTGTTTTTTCCGTGAAAAAGTGGGTTTTATCTCCCAAATAATGATTTTTTGCTTTTGAAAAGAAAAAAAAATGAACGCTGAAAAATTCAATCAAGTTAAAATTGAGGAATTTTTGTATGTTTTAGGGCATTTTCCCGCAAAAATTTCTGGTGATGATGTTTGGTTTTTCAATCCTTTTGGCTTGGAGACCAATAGTTCATTTAAAATTTCACGGTCAAAAAATAAATGGTATTTATTTTCTGAAGGAGTTGGTGGAAATTGTGTTGATTTTGTCCAAAAATATTTGAATTGTAGAATTAGTGAGGTCTTGAGTTGGGCAGATCAGCAAAATTTTTCTTCTTTTCACCAGCAAAATTTAATTGCTGAAAGAAGGAATTATGAAATTACCGAAGTGTCAGAACTCCAAAATTGGAATTTAAAACAATACTTGAATCAAAGGGGTTTGAGCAGTAAAGTTTACCCTTATGTTCGAGAAGTGAAGTTTACAATGAACCAAAAGAAATTGTACGCTATTGGTTTTGAAAATTGTTCACATGGGTGGGAACTTCGAAATTCATTTTATAAAGGCTCGCTTCTGAAAAAAGACATTTCATTAATTCAGAATTTAGGAAAGGAAGTATTGGTTTTTGAAGGTTTTATTGATGCACTTTCTTTTATTGAAATCACTGAAAATATTGATAGCGATTTGTTGATTTTAAATTCTGTTTCTATGGTAAAAATTGCTGTCGAAAAGCTAAAAAATTACGACAATGTTGTATTGTTTCTTGACAATGATGAAAGCGGAAGACAAACTAAAAAATTCATTGAGACTAAAGTTGAGAATGTAGAAGATGGTTCAATGTTATATAAAGATTTCAAAGATTTTAGTGAGTTTGTAGAGCAAAGATGAGCGTGGTAATTAAGCGAGATGTGTCTTCGTGGCCACAAATCTTTCAGATTTGCAGCACACTCAAACAATCCCGCTTTTTCTCCCGAAGGTCGAAAAGGAAATCGCCTTCAGCGATTAAATAAAATTTCAAGTATGAAAAATCAATTTATAAAATTTAGAGTTTCAGGAATTGAAAAACGAATTATTGAAAAAAAATCCGAACGAGCTGGACTTTCAGTTTCAGAATTTGTTCGTCGTTTAACTTTTGAAAAAGAACTAAAAAATAGGCTTTCTGAAGATGAAATTGAATGTTATAAAAACCTATCAAAATATGCAGACAATTTTAGACGGATATCGAATCTTATTAAACTTGGCGATGTTACAGGAATGAAACAAGAAACACTTGAAGCTTCGAGATTGATTAGGGAACATTTGAAGAAATTTCAGTGATATTTTATGGACGGAAAAAAACAAAGAAATGATAGGAATGGCTCAATCTTGTCAAGGTGGTTCTGCATTGGCTAATTACGTGATGCAAGACGAAAAAGGATATGAACTTTGTCGAAATGGTTTGTGTGGAGAGCAGCCTTCGGAGATACTTAAAGAGATGAAAATTATTCAGGATTTAAATCAAAACGCACAAAAAAAGACTTTATCATTGGTTATCTCACCAGAAAAAGAAGAAGGAAAAAAACTAACAAATAAAGAACTTCGGGAAATCACCAATGATTTTATGAAAAAATTAGGCATTGATCCTGAAAAGCAACAATACATTGCTTTTGTTCATACTGAAAAAGACCATAAACACATCCACATTATTGCCAACAGGGTACAGGATAATGGGAAGTTGATTGCCGATAATCATATTGGAAAAAAAGCGCAATGGGCGGGACATGAAGTGGCTAAAGAACGAGGTTTAATATCAGCAAAAGAAAAAATGATTTCAAAATTGCAATCTATCGAAAGACAAACGGATTTAGATAGAGCAATAAAAAATGAAATTGTCAAAAAGCACGAATTTGTGATGAAGAAAGTTCCAGAATCTATGGAATCTTACATGAAACAAATGAAAGAATTAGGCGTGAAAGTAACTCCCACGATCAACAAACAAGGACAGGTTCAAGGTCATCGAATGTTAGATTTAGCTACTGGGAAAGCCTTTAAAGCAAGTGAAGTTCATCGAAATCTTGGATTGAAGAATATTATGGCAAAAGGAGTTCCTTTCAAAAATTCTTCGATTTCATTTACTAAACCACTAGAAATTACTCAAAATTTAGCATTAAATATTGCATCAAAAATTGCAACTAATTTGATAAAGAAAGTTATAACGCAAGGAATGAGTTATTAATAAATTCGAATTATGAAAGCAACACCTAAATTACAAGACACTTTAGAAGTTTTCTTGGAACAAATTGAAGAGATTAAAGTTTTGATATCTGAGACAAAAAATATTGCTCCAGAATTAAACGTTAAAATAGAAAGCTTGAAACAAATTAAGATCGAGCCTAATCTAGATCAGTTGAAATTAACAAGCAATACTATTAAAACTGATTTATCAAAGGAAATTAGTCGCTTGGAGATTTTGTTTCAAAAAAACTATCAAAAGCTTGAAGAAATACAATCAAAGAAAAAGGAAGGTTTGTCAAACTATTTTTTCTATTTGTTAGTGGCTTTTGTTATCACTTGTGGATCAATATTTTTCGGTATAAATGGACAAAATTCAAAATCTAAAATTCAAGATGATCTAGCAAAAGTAAAATCATACAATAAAGCTTTAGAAGAATACATAAAGGAGTCCAAACAGATAGATAAATACAATAAATGGCTGGATGGAAAGAATACTAAGAATAACTAATCTATTTCCTCAAATTTTTGATATAAAATATTGATCACCTTATTGTGATTATATTCTCCAATATATCGACCAACTAAATTTTGATACTGTTCTTCAGTAATAAAATCAGAATCAGTGGGAATTTTATTAAAAATATCAAAAAATTGCATGCACAAATAATCTCGTATTTCTTCAGGTAATTTCTTTTCCCAAACCATTTCCATCATAATTTCAGCATCTCTTATTTGCGGATTGACTGCTTTTTTACTTTTTGTACTTTCAAGCATGCTAAAAATATTGATGCATACTCGGAAATTACTAAATCCATAACAATTCATTAGATCAACACGATCATTATATTGTAGCTTTTTGAGATATTCATCCAGCCTCTCATGACAATAAGCGGTGATAATTTCGCTCCTTTCATTTCCAATTTCAGAATCTAAAGATTGAAAAAAATCCAATAAATTTTTATGAATTGGAACTTCTGTTTTGTTTATCAAAAACTTGGGATTCTGAATTTTTCCAAACAGAATAAGATTAATAAATTTTTGCAAAACCAAATGATAACTTTCGGTTTGCAGGCTGGTTGCTACATTCATGTCTTTGGATGAAAATACCAGTTCCTGTATCCTCTTTTTTAAAATGAAAAGCGTGGAACTGCAGCTCAATCTATACAAGAGGTACTAGGATACCCACAGCCAAATATATTGCCACAGCCCACGCCGTATAATAATACGGCGTAAGGCTATCGAACTTTGGCTGTTTAGAAGATTCCTAGTTTTCTTGTACCAATACGATAGCTTACGCTTTACGTTGATTTTATTTTTTCTAAAGCAAAGATTAGTTTTTAATTGGTGTTTTGGTTGTTTCAAAATGGCTTCAAACCAAAAATGGGGCAAAATGTTCACTTTAGATTAAATAATGTGAATATTTCCAAAACTAAATAAGCCGATTCTTATTAAGAATCGGCGTAAAATAATAGTTGTATTTATACTAATCAATACGTCAGCGCAATTCCTGCACCCCAACCCATATCGCTATCGTAGTGAGTACGAATGCCAATGTTTTTATTGATAATATACCTAAGCTCTGCCATATACTCAAAATCTGTATTGACCATAAAACCACCTCTTAATCTTTTTGAAATCGGAATGTCTTCACGCATTAATGACAGGCGTACAATACCATCGTGATAGACTTCTGCCTGAAAGTTTACCAACATTGGCAAAGTATACATAAAACCTAAACTGATGGCTGTGCGTGTGTCTTTTTCATTTTTCTGTCCGAATAAATTTGTTTCGTGTTCATCTATACCCATTTTACGGTAACGCCAGTCAAAACCTATAAAAGGCATAAACCATTGCATTTTTCCGATGTATCTTCCTAAATGTGTTTCTACTTCATAACCGTGCATATCATTGTAGCCTAAACGCCATTCTGTACCTAAACTCCACCGTGCATTTTGAAGCATCGCTTCTCCATCGTTACCATTGGTTGCAAAATCATTCTGTGCCATAAAGTGTGGCATATTGCTTTCTCTCTGCAATTTATTGTAGGCTTGTTTTTTGTTGGGTAAGTATGGATTTTTATAGTCGTCAACAGCAAAAACCCTGTTCATACCCGACATCATATGGTAAAGTATATGACAGTGGAAAAACCAATCTCCCTCTTCATTTGCTAAAAATTCGATGGTGTCTGTTTCCATTGGCATTATATCCAAAACATTTTTGAGTGGTGATTTTTCTCCTTTTCCATTAATCACTCTAAAATCAAAACCGTGCAAGTGCATTGGGTGGCGCATCATTGAATTATTGTGAATAGTAATTCGTAGAATTTCTCCTTTTTTTACGGGTATTTTATCGGTTTCAGAAAGTATTTTATTATCCATGCTCCACACATAGCGGTTCATATTTCCGGTAAGGGTAAATTTCAATTCTTTTACTGGCGCATCTTTAGGAAGTTCCGTATTGGAAGGAGATTGTAGCATTGCATAATTCAGCGTTTTGATTTCTCCCAAAGCATTTGCATTGTAACGGTTGGGATCATTTTCCATATTCATATTGTGCCCGCTATGGTCTTCTTTTGGTTTTGCCTCTCCAGTAATTTCAGGATACATTACCACGTTCATATCCATTTGGTTCAGGCTCATTTTCATTCCCATATCGTCCAAATCTCCATTCATCTTCATCATATCGTTCATCATCTTCATCCCTTCAAAATATTTTAATTTAGGAAGTGGAGATATTAATTGTTTGATGCCATTGCCCACAAAATAGCTTGCGGATTGTGTTCGGTCTTCAGTAGTAGCTAGAAACTCATAAGCAACACCATCTTCAGGAATTGTTACTACAATATCGTAAGTTTCAGAAACTGCAATGATTAATCTATCTACTTCCACAGGCTCTACATCATTACCGTCATTGGCAACTACGGTTATTTTACCGCCTGCATACCGCAACCAAAAATAGGATGAAGCTCCACCGTTTGATATTCGCAATCGTACTTTATCGCCTGCTTTTAGCGTTTTGCCGTCAACAGTTTTTAAATCGGTAGTATACTTTCCGTTGATTAAAATTTTATCGTAATAAACATCGCTTACATCCATTGCCAGCATACGTTTCCATTCGTTCTTTATTTTTGTTTTAAAATGTCCTTCTCTAATGGCTTCTGCGTAAGACTGTGTTGCATTTTTTTTAATAGCGGCCCAATCGTTGGCATTATGCAGCATCCTGTTAATGTTGTCGGGGTTAAGATTTGTCCACTCACTTAAAATGATGGGTACAGTCGGCAAATCGTCAATTCCTTTTCTAAAGGTTTTATCATCATCCTTTTTCTTCATTATAAAACTACCATACATCCCAATTTGCTCCTGCAAACCAGAATGTGAGTGATACCAATGCGTTCCGTGTTGGATAATTGGGAAACGATAGGTATACGTTGTGCCTGCCTTAATAGGTTTTTGTGTAAGCCAGGGCACACCATCTTCTTTGTTGGGCAGGAACACTCCGTGCCAATGCAATGAGGTACTTTCTTTTAATTGGTTATGTACAACAATTTCTGCAGTATCACCTTCTGTGAATGTAAGCGTTGGCATTGGTATTTGACCATTTACGGAAATGGCTCTTTTTTCTTTGCCTGCGTAGTTGACAAGCGTATCTTTTACATACAACTCGTAACGAACTACTTTTTGTGCAAAGAGAGATTGCGAACATAACAGTATAAAAACTGCTTGCAGCAACCTGATCGTAATATTTTTAGGTATATTCATTTTGATATTTTTTTTCTTGAAACTTACTCCTGCTCTTTTAACCAATTGGTTAATACTTTGATTTGCTCATCATTCAGTTTTGTATTTTTATGCATCATTGTATATGATGATAAGGGCATTTGTTTAGTTTCGATTTGTTCTTTAATTGAGTTTAATAATCTTTCCTGCTTCCTATTTGAGTATGTATCCCATTCGTTGAAATTCAAATCCTCTTTTGCGTTTTTGATGTGATTTTCTACTAATGCTCTCATAGGTTGCACATAGTCGTACCAAACATAATTAGTATTGTTACTATGACAATCGTAGCAAGAGGTTTGAAACATCGCTTTTACTTGAACAGGCATTTTATAGGCTTGGGTAAAATCGGTTGTGTAAACCTGCCCTTTATCTACATTAAGGGCAGGCTGATAAAATTGTATTCCAATAAAAATAAACAGCACTATTGCCAATATTATCTTTAATACTTTCTTCATTTTAGAACTCTTTTTTTACAGAGCCACAGGTAAGCATCTTACCACCATAGTATGGGTTTTTGATAGCTTTAGCTTCGCTAATCCAAACAGCACCTTTACCATCGTTATACATTGGACAATGGTCTTGATATAATTTTTGTGTAGTTCCAAATAATACTATAAGATCGGAAACATCTTTACTTAATGATGCTAAATGTTCTCTTTGATGGTCTATTTTGCCTGCATTATCGCCAATGTGTTCTGCATTTTCCTTAGCATTTTCGAAAATATCCATAAACTCCTTATACTTGTTTGCAGCTATGGTTTTCATATCCACCTTGCTTAAAGTAGCAAAAAGTTGTTTTCCTGCATTAGCAGCTGCTTTGTCATTATCTGCAACGAGTGTATTTTTTAAAACCAGATAATCTTTTACAATTGGTTCAATAGAGAAGTTTTGTGCCTGCTCTTTTACAGCGGATTTTTCCACCTTTTGAGATAGTGTATCTCTTGAAGTAACGGCAGCTGTTGTATCATTTTGTGTTGCTGCTGACAAATCTTGGGTTTCAGTTATGGCTGTGTTATCATTAGTTTGCTGGTTGTTATTTTTATTTGAAGATTGATTGCAGGAAACTGTTACTACTGTTACTGTTGCCAATGTTATGATGGAGAAAAAAATATTTTTCATTGTAATGTTATTTAAAGTTATTAAAGAATGATTTTTTTACTTATTGGTTTCAAATTCTTTCAGCTTTCGCTTCATAAATTCTATTTCTTCTGCTTGGGTTTTGAGTATGTTTTTTTGCAACTGTATCAGTTCGGGGTCAGTAAGGTTTGCTTTTTCAGACATTAGTACTGCCGCTGCGTGGTGTGGAATCATACCTTTTACAAATTCCTTATCCCCAACGAATAATTGCTCTCGAATACCCAACCACGACAAGATACCTATTGCAGCAGAAATTATTATAATGCCCCAATTGATTTTCTTATTTTCATACATACTCTTCATTATCCATAATTCTATGATCAACATTGCAGAAACCATTAGCAAGGTCATATATAAATTATTAATGTTGGGGATAAGATTATTTAAACCATCAATCATAGCATACATTATAAAATACATTGCTGCGAACATTATAACCGACATAATTGCAAAGCGTTTGTACATTGCTAAAGAATGTTTACCGCTATGTCCTTCATTTTTGGGATTATGATACATTTCGTAATTGCTTTCCATATTTTCCATAATAAAGGGCTTTTATTTGTTGTCAATTGTCTCCTGTGTGCTACCGCATGTAAGCATTTTAGAACCATAATAAGGGTTTTTAATAGCTTCTTCTTTGCTTAACCAATTTGCACCCTTGCCACTGTTGTACATTGGGCAATGCTGATAATAAACAGGTGTTTCTTGTTTTGACACCTTGGTTAATTCATACATATTTTTAGAAAGTAAGGCAAAAGTTTCTCTTTGTTTTGAAACCTCTTTAGCTGTAGCAATTTTTTCTGCATTTGCTGTTAAATCCTTCATTACTTTCATCCAAACGGTATGTTCTTCAGTAGAAAGCTTTGTCATCTCTACAGCTTTTATTGCCTTTACCAATTCAGCAGCTTTTGCAGAAGAGATAGCAACATCGGTTTTTACCAAAGCATCTTTTACTGAGAAATAGTTATCGAAAACAGCTTTCAGTTGTGGAGCATTTTGGGTAGCTACCATATTTGTGGCAGACATTTCTTTAGGCTTGTGATTGGCGTGTTCAGCTTTCATATCCATACCTGAATCTTTGGTTGTGGCAACTGGCTTTAGTTCCCTGTTATATTGGCAACAGCCGGATAATTTTGCGTATACATCATCCGGAGCTAAATATTTCTCACTGTCATAACCAGCTAAGGCAATGCGTTTCAATATTTCGTCCTGATTTGTTTTTTTACTATCGTAGTTGAGTGTAGCCATCTTGGTATCTTTATTCCAATCTACTGTGGCTACATTTTTTACATTTCCTGCTTTTTCAATGGTCGTTTTACACATTTCACAGTTACCATATATTTTTACAGTTTCTGATTTCACATTTTTAATTTGGGCAAAACTGTTTACGGATGATAGTAATACGGTGATTACCATCAATATTTTTGATATTGATTTCATTTTGAAATTTTTTTAAATTATTAAGGAATAAAAAGTTTTACGAAAACTGATATTAGTTTTCGACAAAACATAAGTATGGCTAACAAGCCATCCTCTAACCTATTTTAGGCGGTTGCCAAATGGAAGAAAAGCCTGAAGAATAGTAGGATTGATTGAAACCGAACTTTTGTTGTTTAATTTCAGCAAATCGGATTTCTGTTTTTAAATCTATCGGTATCGGTAAGCCAAATGATGTTGATGAAGCACTGCATCTACAAGAACTGTGTTTGCACCCATCATTACAATTATTATGGTGTTTATCTTTTTTACAAGACTGCATTTTGCAACAATCTTTTTTTTGTGCTTTAGATGATGGGTCGTTTGAGTAAGATCTTATTTCTGTATTTGCTGTTTTTTCGGTACAGGCATAGCTTTTACTTGGCAATAACAAAAAGCTAATGCATAGCAAGATAACAAAGCTGATATGTTTACGCAAATCTTTCAACGCTACAAATTTACAATATATTTATAATTTTTATCTTAATTTTAAATACATTTTTACTTTTTGTACTGTATTTTTAGAACAATCAGTTAATTTGGCTATTTCAA
Organism: Soonwooa sp. T0.1_25; assembly: GCF_057652215.1. NCBI lineage: Bacteria > Pseudomonadati > Bacteroidota > Flavobacteriia > Flavobacteriales > Weeksellaceae > Soonwooa > Soonwooa sp. T0.1_25. The sequence continues at coordinate 58,345 of NZ_JBYFBZ010000008.1, forward strand.
TTATAATTGGAGGATTTTTTTTGTTCAAATAATTAACAACACTATCTCTTTATCTCAAATAAACTTTCCGAAATTGAACAGAAGGAGAAAATACAAGAGAATATAGAATTAATGAAAAATAGCTCTATAATGACTTGGCAGCATGTTAATATGCATGGGGAGTATGATTTTGTAATTGATATTGACAAACCACCATTCGATATGGTTAAGATTAACTCATTAAATATTAATTGATTATGGCTTGAAATGAACATTTTGTCCAATTTTTTGGTTTGAACCCAAAATGTGTAATTTAGGCTTGAAAAATTTCAATCATGTGCAACTATATTTCACTCCTTTCAGAAGCTCAAGAACTTGAAGAATACTTCGGTGCAAAATACGAAGGCAAACCTTACCATAGAGAATTCCGCATCAATGGATTTGCTAATCCTGTTGTTCCTATTATTATGGATGAAGAGCCTTCTGTAATCACTTCAGCAGAATGGGGACTCATTCCATCTTGGTCTAAAAATCGTGATTTTCAGAAGAAAACCCTGAACGCCAGAATTGAAACTGCGGAAACTTTAGCCAGTTATAAAAACTCCAGCGATAAAAGATGCTTGATTCTCGTAAATGGTTTTCACGAATGGAAATGGTTGGATGAAAAAGGCAAAAACAAAGAACAATATTTGATAAAAGTTGCCAATCAGCCCATTTTTGGAATCGGTGGTTTGTACAATGTCTGGAAAGATCCCGAATCAGGAAAATCCATCAATACAGTTACGATTGTCACCACAGAAGCGAATGAATTGATGCACGAAATTCATAATACAAAACACAGAATGCCCATTCTTCTCACGAAACAAAACCAATATCGATGGTTGGATGATTTACCATTGGATGATTTTGCTTTTCCTAATTATGATCTGAAGTTGGAAGCGAGTGTTGTTGAAAAGTAAACGATGATTTTCTTTCCTGTTCTTTGATTTCTTTTATTAATTATAGAAACAAATTTTCAATGTTTTTTCCTTATTTTTGAAAGATTACGATTTTATAAAAATATGGCGAAAAAGCTACCTACGAAAAGCACAGAAGAAATCCTTTGGGATTCCGCAAATAAATTACGTGGTTCTGTAGAACCTTCAGAATACAAGCATGTTGTACTGAGTTTAATCTTCTTGAAATTTGCGAGTGATAAATTCATCAAACGTAGAGAAGAATTGATTGCAGAAGGTAAACAAGCCTTCTTAGAAATCCCCGAATTTTATCAGGCAGAAAATGTATTTTATCTTCCCGAAGAATCGCGATGGACATACATTATCGAAAATGCCAAACAAGAAGACATTACCCTAAAAGTAGATACCGCACTTAAAACCATAGAACGTACGAACAAATCCTTAGAAGGTGCGTTACCTGACAATTATTTCTCTCGTTTAGGATTGGATCAATCTAAATTTTCGGCATTGTTGGATACCATCAACAATATCGATACGCTAAAAGACGAAGCGCAAGACATTGTGGGCCGTGTGTACGAATATTTCTTGAGCAAGTTTGCGATTGCCGAAGGAAAAGGGAAAGGAGAATTCTATACGCCGAAGTCCATTGTAAATTTGATTGCCGAAATGATTGAACCCTACAAAGGAAAAATCTATGATCCTTCTTGTGGTTCGGGTGGTATGTTTGTGCAGTCGTTGAAGTTTATTGAAAAACACCAAGGCAACAAAAAAGACATTTCCATTTACGGACAAGAATTAACGAATACCACGTTTAAACTGGCAAAAATGAACTTGGCCATTCGTGGGATTTCTGCCAATTTAGGAAATAAAGCCGCCGATACTTTTGGTGACGATCAGCACAAAGAACTGAAAGCAGATTACATCATGGCGAATCCTCCGTTCAACTTAAAAGATTGGCGCGCTGAAAACGAATTAACGGACGATCCGCGTTGGACGGGTTACGAAGTGCCTCCAAAATCCAATGCCAACTATGCGTGGATTTTGAACATGATTTCGAAATTGTCGCAAAATGGTGTGGCTGGTTTTATCTTAGCCAATGGTGCCCTTTCGGGTGGTGGTGAGGAATACAAAATCCGTAAACAAATTATAGAAAACGACTTGGTAGAAGCGATTGTGATTTTACCAAGAGCGATGTTTTACTCTACAGATATTTCGGTAACACTTTGGATTTTGAACCGTAACAAAGCAGTACGCACCGTAGAAGTAAACGATGGGGCTAAAAACTATCGTAACCGTGAAGGTGAAGTGTTGTTTATGGATTTACGCCAAAAAGGTGAACCGTTTGAAAAGAAATTCATTCAGTTTTCGGAACAAGATATTGAGCAAATTGCAGCCACCTATCATAACTGGCAACAAAAAGAGGTAGAAACCACTTATGCGAACGAACCCGAGTATTGTTACAGTGCAACCTTAGATGAAATTCGTAAGAAAGATTATTCGTTGGTGCCAAGTAAATACATTGAGTTTTTAAACCGTGACGAAAATATCGATTACGATACGCAAATGCAAACGTTGCAAACCGAATTACAAGACTTGTTTCAGCAAGAAGAAGTCTTGAAACAGGAAGTAGCTAACGTGTTTAAATCGCTGGGCTATGAGTTATAAAAAGTTGGGTGATTATATTCAAGTAGTTGATGATAGAAATAAAGAATTACTTGATTTACCATTACTAGGTGTTTCTGTCCAAAAAGTATTTATTCCATCTATTGCAAATACAGTTGGAACAGATATGAGTAAGTATAAAATTTTGTCTAGAAATCAATTTACATATATTCCCGATACATCTAGAAGAGGAGATAAAATTGGTGTTGCATTACTAAAATTATACGATAGAGCTTTAGTTTCTCAAGCATATACAACTTTTAAAATTATTGATGAAAATCTATTAAATCCAGATTATTTAATGATGTGGTTTACACGTCCTGAATTTGATCGTTATGCACGTTATCATTCGATAGGAAGTGTTCGTGAAGTTTTTGATATGGATGAGATGAATGATGTAGAATTACCCATTCCATCCATCGAAAAACAACTCGAGATTGTAGCCCAATACCAAGCGGTAGAAAAGAAAATACAAGTCAATGAACAAATCTGCGAGAAGTTAGAAGCCACTGCTCAAGCGTTATACAAGCAATGGTTTGTTGATTTTGAATTTCCTAACGAAGAAGGACAACCTTATAAATCTTCAGGCGGTGCAATGGTTTTTAATGAAGAATTAGAAAAGGAAATTCCTGAGGGTTGGGAGGTGAAGAGTTTATCAGATATTTCTAAGATTACAATGGGACAATCTCCAGAAGGAGAAAATTATAATGACAAAGGTAATGGTAAAATATTTTATCAAGGAAGAACTGATTTTGGTTTTAGAATTCCTGAAGTTAGAATATTTACAACTTTATCAAAGAAAAATGCAAAGAAAGGAGATGTTTTAATGTCTGTAAGAGCTCCAGTAGGTGATTTAAATATTGCTGATAGTGATTGTAGTATCGGACGTGGTATTGCTGCACTTTCTTCAAGAGAATCATCATATTTATTTTACTTAATGAAAAGCTTTAAATATCATTTTGAATTAAGTGATGGTACTGGAACTATATTTAGTTCTATAAATAAAGATGAATTGTTTAATCTAAAAGTGATTTACAACGATAATTATAGCAAAGATTTTCATGAGAAAATGAATCACATTGATGATGAAATTATATTAATATCAAACCAAAACCAAAAACTCTCACAACTTCAATCGTTGTTGCTGAGCCGCTTGGCAACGTTGGAGGGGTAAAGAAAAACTAAACTACTATAAAAATCAACACAAATGGGAAAAGAAATTAGTATTAGCGAAGTATATATTAAACAATTTGTAGAAGGCTTACGACCAGAAGATCACGAGATACGCAAACAATTAGATTATGGGTATTCTTGGGAAAAGAATACTGCTATTTTATATACGATTCGTCCATTTTGGAATAATCCGAATGAGTTAATTCAGTCCGATTTTGCAAAAATACGATTTACTAAAACCACGAATTCTTGGTCCTTGTATTGGATGCGAGCTTCAGGTAAATGGGAGTTGTACGATCCACACCCAATTGCTAATAATTTACAAGATTTATTAGCGATTATAAAAGAAGATCAGTTCCATTGCTTCTTTGGGTAAAAAATACAAAACAATCGCAACTACAATCGTTGTTGTTAAGTCGCTTGGCAACGTTGGAGGGGTAAAGAAAAACATATTACAAAAACGCAAAACTTAACTTGAAAAAGTTATTATGAAATACACCGAAGCTCAACTAGAACAAGCCTTTATAAGCCTTTTGGAAACAGAAGGTTATCACTATATCAACGGAAAAGAATTAAGTAGAACGTCTAATCAAGATGTTTTAATAAAAGAAGATATTCGTCATTTTCTATTAAACCGATATCCCGATTTAGAAGAAATCGAATTGGAAAGTTTGGTGAATGAAATCGCTTTTCAGTCTGCTTCCAATTTATACGATTCCAACAAATACATCTGTAAATTATTAGCAGATGGTTTAGTTTTTAAGAGAAACGATCCTAGCAAAAAAGATTTACACATTCGATATATTGATATTGAAAATGTACAAGCCAATACTTTCAAAATCATCAATCAACTAGAAATTCAAGGTTCGGAGTTGCGTATTCCCGATTTGATTTTGTACATCAACGGAATTCCTGTGGTGGTTTTTGAATTTAAAACCGCTATTGAAGAAGAAATTACCATTCATGATGCATTCAAGCAATTAACAGTTCGATATCGCAGAGATATTCCGGAGCTGATGAAATACAATGTTTTTTGTGTAATTTCTGATGGGGTGAATAATAAATCGGGAACGGTATTTTCACCTTACGAGTTTTATTACGGTTGGAACAAAATTACGGGCGACGAGAAAAAAGCATTATCTGGAATAGAAACAGCAACGTCTATTGTACATGGAATGTTGAACCAAAACCGCTTGGTAGATATTATTCACAACTTTGTTTTGTTTCCTGATAATTCAAAAAACGAGCTTAAGATTTTGACTCGATATCCGCAATATTATGCGTCCAATAAACTGTATCAAAATATTTTAAAACATCGAAAACCCGAAGGTGACGGTAAAGGTGGAACTTATTTTGGTGCGACAGGGTGCGGGAAGAGTTACACTATGTTATACTTATCTCGATTGTTGATGCGATCTACCGAATTTTCGAGCCCTACGATTATCATTATTTCTGACCGTACGGATTTGGACGATCAATTATCCAAAGATTTTACGAATGCAAAGAAATTTATTGGCGATGAAAACATCATCAATATCGAATCAAGAGCCGATTTAAGAGATCGTTTACGTGGTCTTGAAAGTGGAGGCGTTTATTTAACAACGGTTCAAAAATTTGCTGAAGACGATGAAATACTATCTGATAGAACCAATATTATTTGTATTTCAGATGAAGCCCACCGTTCACAAGTTAATTTAGATTTAAAAGTAAAAATTGATATTGAAAAAGGAGTAACCAAATCGTACGGTTTTGCTAAATACTTACATGATTCATTACCAAACGCCACGTACGTAGGCTTTACAGGAACACCAATTGATAAAACTTTAGAGGTTTTTGGTGATGTAGTCGATCAATACACGATGTTCGAATCGGTGAATGATGAAATCACGGTTCGCCTGGTTTATGAAGGAAGAGCGGCAAAAGTCAATTTAGATTACAATAAAGTTCAGGAAATTGAACAGTATTACGAAAATGCAGTTGCCGAAGGTGCTTCTGAATATCATGTAGAAGCCAGTCAGAAAGCGATTGCCAATATGGAAGTGGTTTTAGGAGATAAAGACCGTATAAAAGCCATTGCACAAGATTTTATCGATCATTATGAAAATCGCATAGAAGAAAACGCCACCGTTGCGGGTAAAGTGATGTTTGTATGTGCTTCTCGTGGGATTGCTTACAAACTGTATCAAGAAATTTTAGCTTTACGACCTGAATGGGGAAAACTGATGTTACCTGAGGATCTAAGCGAAAAAGAGCAGAAAGACATCAAACCGATTGAACGTGTTAAAATGATTATGACACGCAATAAAGATGATGAAAAAGATTTATGGGATTTATTAGGAAGTAAGGATAATCGCAAAGAATTGGATAGACAATTCAAACAGATTAAATCCAATTTCAAAATTGCGATTGTTGTAGATATGTGGTTAACAGGTTTTGATGTTCCGTTTTTAGATACGATTTATATTGACAAACCTTTGCAAACGCATAATTTAATCCAAACCATTTCTCGCGTTAATCGTAAATATCAAGGGAAAGATCGTGGTTTGGTAGTGGATTATATTGGGATCAAAAAGAATTTGAACAAAGCGTTAGGAATGTTCAATAATCAAACTGCTGAAGATGATTTTGAAGATTTAAATCAGGCAGAAATTATCGTAAGAGATCAAATGGATTTATTACGTCAATTTTTCCACCATTTTGATTCTAAAAATTATTATGAAGGAAATCCTGTAGGACGTCTACAATGCTTGAACAGAGCTTCTGAATTGGTGTTGAAAACAGAAGATTCGGAGAAATTTTTTGTGAATGTCACCAAGAAACTAAAATCAGCGTATAATCTTGTCAGCGGTTCTGAATTATTCACTCCAAAAGAAGTAGATGAGATTCATTTCTATTTTGCTGTGAAATCTATTGTCGTAAAATTAACCAAAGGCGAAGCTCCCGATACCGCACAGATGAACGCCAAAGTTGCTAAATTGGTTGAAGAAGCCATCATTTCGGAAGGCGTTGAAGAAATATTTAAGCTCGATGATAATAAAGCGAATGCCATTGATCTATTTAATGATAAGTTCATTAAGAAAATCTCGAATCTCGAATTACCGAATACTAAGATTAAAATATTGGAGCGTTTGCTAAAGCAAACTATAAATGATTTCAAAAAGGTAAATAAAGTAAAAGGTCAAGATTTTTCGGAGCGTTTACAATCGATCATCACTCGTTATAATGAACGTAGTGAAGGTGATATTTTAGATTATGAAGGGATACAGTTTGATACGGCTGAACAAATGTTGGATTTAATCATTAAGCTTCGAGTTGAAATGGATTCTTTCCAAGATTTAGGCATCGATTATGAAGAAAAAGCTTTTTATGATATTCTGGATATGATTTGTAAACAATACGGTTTTGAATTCGATAACGACAAAATGCTAGAACTTGCTCGTGAAATAAAAAAGATTGTAGATAGCACCGCAAAATACCCTGATTGGAGCGACCGAGATGATATCAAAGCCCAACTAAAAATGGACATCATCTTGAAGTTACATGAGTATGGTTACCCGCCAATTACCCAAGATGATGTTTACAAAAATGTGTTGGAACAAGCGGAGAATTTTAAGAAGAATAGGCAGACAAATATTAGATAAATCGTTTGTTTTTTTGACGACAAAAAGCATTCATGCTGTTTGGATAAAATTTTGGAAAGTTAAAAATGCGCAACAGAGCTTTGACTCTGGCGAATTTCCTTTTATACAAATTATTAATAAAATGTTTAGTAAAACAATCATTATTGCTAAAATTTACTATATTTGTTTATTATAATCTACATTTTATGCTTGATCTCCTTACCATAAAAGAGGTTAAAACCAATATAGGACAATGGTGCAGACAAATGCGTAAAGCGCAGAATCTCACCAAACAAGACTTGGCGGAGGAATTGGATCTGTCAAGATTTACCATTGCTAAACTCGAAAACGGAGAAAACCCAACCTTAGACACTTTGTTAAAAGTTTTGCAATATTTTGATGAAATGAATTCGTTGAATCAATTTGTTATGGGTAAAACGAATGATCTTACTGACAATCCATCAATGTATTAATTATGGCAAAAAATCAGATTATTTCAGTGCATTTTAATGGATTGGAAATTGGTAAAATAGGCTATGATGAAGATCAGCGAAAATCCTCATTTCAATATAATCCTGAATTTTTGGAATTGGATTCATACAAAAGACTGTTTCCTTATGTGATTCGAAGAAGTCCTAACGTGCAGGTTTTTTCCGAATTTGAGGGTGAAACTTTTAGAGGTTTACCACCTATGATTGCCGATTCTTTACCCGATTATTTTGGAAATATTGTTTTTAAAGAGTGGCTGGAAGCTTCTCAAAAGGATTTTGTAAATATTTCACCGCTGGAGCAGCTTACCTATGTGGGTAAAAGAGGTATGGGCGCTTTAGAATTTGCTCCGGCTAAAGAGATTTCTTCTGATGTAAGTATTGACGTAGAAGAAATTACCGAAGTCGTAAAAAAGGTTTTGGATGTAAAAACTTCGGTAGAACAAAAAGGATTAAGCGATATTTCTTTACTCAACATCTTTAAAATAGGAACTTCTGCAGGTGGAGCAAGACCTAAAATTTTGGTGTCGGAACATAAAGAAACTGGACTTTTAAAAGCAGGAGATTTGGAGAATTCTGAGGAGTATAATCATTATTTGATAAAACTTTCTGTGGATGAACACGAAGGGTATTCAAAAGAAAAAGTAGAGTATGTGTATTATGAAATCGCTCAATCTTTAGGAATTGTGATGATGCCTTCAAAATTAATTGATGATAAGCATTTTGCGACTTTGCGATTTGATCGGCAAAAAGGTGAGAAGCACCATATTTTAACGGCTTCAGGAATGACGGGTTGGGATTTTAAAAAGCCTGAACATTCTTCTTATGAAAATCTATTTAAGCTTGCGGTTGATCTCAAGTTGCCACACAAAGATATTGAACAGCTATTTAGAAGAATGGTTTTCAACATTGTGTTTTTTAATATTGATGATCATTTGAAGAATTTTTCTTTTATCTATAATAAAGAGAAAGACCGTTGGAATTTGGCACCCGCTTATGATTTGACGTATCCTTTAGATGCTCTAAAAAATTACACCAGAGTTTCAAGAGCTATGTCTATAAATCGAAAAAGAACAGACATCAGCAGAGATGATATTTTGAAAATTGCAGATCAGTTCACCATCAAAAATCCCAATTCAGTTATTGAAAGTGTGCTTTCAGCTACTGAATTATTCAAACCACTGTGCGAAAAGCAAAGTATTCCAATTAAAGTCATCGAAAAAATTCAATCTGAATTTATAAAATTATAAATAATGTACCACTTTAGTACATCTCATTATCTGTAAACTACCATTAATAAAAGAAATTTCACTTTCTGCATCGGCAAATAATAAAGCAAATGATAAATAAAAGTGGATAATGCTAAAATAAAAATCTCTATTTACTGTTTCTCCACCAAATACTTCCAATAGCGTCTTGGGACATGTTGAAGATGCAGTTTTATATTTTTTCGGGCTTCTATGTTGGTGCTTTTAAAATACTGCTTCCATAAAGTCTGAAAATGTTCTTCAGTTTCATTTAAATTTATTATTGAATCAGCCGTGCTTAGGTCGTTTTTTTGCTTTGTGCTAAGATAAACTTCGTCGATCGTTGACAGATTATAGTGCAATCCATATTTTCGTTTTACGTCATAAATAAGCCATTTTTGATCTGCATATCGCTTTCTAAAAAAATCTGAAATTAGGGGTAATACATTAAAATCTGGCTCTACCATACAATAAAACATTCCGTCTTCACTCTTCTGAAATCGAACAAAAGCTTTCATACGATGCCTTTCTCTGTCCACTTTTTTTAGTGTTTTATGGTATTCTAAAACTTTTGCATCTCCGAAATTTTCTAAAATATCTGTCCGATTTTTAAATATATTTTGAATGAGGTACACTAAGGATTGCAATGCCGAAATATTTTCTGAAAGAAAAACCTTGTAAATATTAATGACTTCCACAGCAGGTAATTTCTTCTTAAGCCCTAGCATTACTCTTTTTGCTTTTTCCGGATCCGAAATAATCTCAAAAGATTCATCAAAAAAACTAGCGACAAAATTTTCTTTTGTCGACAATTCTATTTCAAAATGTTTTCTTTCAAAACTTTCAAATATCGAAGTTAAAAAGCCAACGTAGCTTCCATCAAAAACATATTGTTTCACGCTTAATCCTGTATTGTCCACACTAATTTTGAAATGTCATATCCATGTTTTGTGGCAAAATCTAAATACTTCTTCTTGGTATCATCAGAAATAGTTTTGGAACGAGATAAAATCCAAATGTAATCTGTACTTTCACCGAAGATTAGCGCCGTTTTATACTCAGGATCCAATTGTACTACGTTGTACTCCGAATAAAATGGACCAAAAAATGAGACTTTCAATGCTGCTTCATTTTCAGAACCTACAAATTTGGCCTTTCCTGTGGCTTCTTCCCATTCATTTTTTACGGTGTTAAAACCTTTATTCAAAACTTTAATTTTTCCGTCTTCTCTTTTAGAATAATTGGCAGTTACGTTTTTTAAATCTTTTTCAAATTTAAAATCAAAACGTGCCACCTCATACCAAGTTCCCAAATATTTGTCGGCATCAAAATTTTGAACCACTTGCACATTATTGCTCATTGCTTTTTTTCCCGAGCAAGCCAATAATCCAGCAATAACACCAACGCCAGCAAAGGCGAACATTACTTTTTTTAAACTTTTATTTTTCATTTTAATTTTTGTTAAAGCACAACAATTTTACCGCCAAAATTTACTCACTTAAAACATTAAAAATTTTAGTATCGTCTGATTAATGGCAGACTTTTTGAACACATCATAATTATAAATCAATTTACTATGAAAAAATTTACACTAGGATTTTTTGCTATTTTATGTATGTCTTTATTAACGAGTTGTGAAGCTGTAAATACCATATTTAAAGCAGGAATGTGGTGGGCATTTATCTTGATTTTTGGCGGCGTCGCGCTCATCATTTGGTTAATTTCAAAATTTATGGGTGGAAATAAGAAATAGTTATTTTTCGCAACAATGTAAGAAAAGGATGACATTACCGTTCATCCTTTTTGGATTTTTAAAATAAACTGAGCTGATTGCTAGGAACTGATGATTTATATTTGCTTTTGGAAGTCGCTGTAATCAAAGATTTTACTTTTAAAGGCGCCAATTCACCAAGCTGTATTTTGGTATCGGCGCAAGTCATAAAATACTGCGCTCTGTTAAAACTTATACCCATTTTCTTGACTTGATATTCGTGCAACTTGCCAAATTTTCTACTCTTTACAATTTTCATTGCCGATTGTCGCCCAATTCCTGGAATTCTTATTATTTCCTGATAACTTGCTTTGTTAATATCCACTGGAAAAAAATGCGGATTCCGAAGTGCCCAACCCAATTTCGGATCAATATCCATGTCCAAATTGGTGAATGACGGATTCAGAATTTCATCTAATTTAAAATCATAAAAACGCAATAACCAATCTGTTTGATACAATCTGTTTTCCCGAATTAATGGAGGTTGCGAACCAATCTGAGGGAGCAAAGCATTTTCGTTATTAATCGGAATATAGCCGCTGTAATAGACTCTTTTCAGTTTGTAATTCTGATAAAACTCGTTGGCAACGCTCATAATTTCGAAATCGTTTTCGGGCGTTGCCCCGATAACCATCTGTGTACTTTGACCTGCTGGAACAAATAGAGGTTTAGATTTTATTAATTTGGACTCCGTTTTTAACTCACTAATTTGATTTTGAACAAAAGCCAAAGGTTTTCTTACGCTATCATGATCTTTTTCAGGAGCCACCATTTTCAGTCCTTTTTCGGTGGGCATTTCCAGATTAATGCTCATTCTGTCAACGTATAAGCCCGCTTCTTTAATTAATTCTTCGCTGGCTCCAGGAATGGTTTTCAGGTGAATGTAACCGTTGTAGCGTTCTTCTGTACGAAGTTTTTTAACAATACGCATCAAGCGTTCCATGGTGAAATCGGCATTTTTGAAAATTCCAGAACTTAAAAAAAGACCTTCAATATAATTTCGGCGGTAAAAATTCATGGTTAATTCTACCACTTCATCCACCGTAAACGCTGCTCGTTTTACATCGTTACTTTTTCGGCTTACACAAAAGGAGCAATCGTAAATGCAATGGTTGGTGAGTAAGATTTTGAGCAAAGAAACGCATCTTCCGTCCTCGGTATACGTGTGACAAATTCCCGACGATGACGCATCGCCAATACCTCCCGTATTTTTCCGTTTACTACCGCTAGAACTGCAACTTACATCATATTTCGCGGCATCAGCCAAGATCATTAATTTTTCTTGAATTCTATCCATTTTCGCCATTTCTGGTGTTAAAATTAAACCAAAATTATCAAGTTGAAAAACAATTTTTGATACAATTTGTATCAAAATTATCACATGGTAATTTAAAAACTTGTGAATTATTTTTAAATTTTGTTGAGATAATCTTACCAAATAACATTTTTATTTAAAAAAAATGTTAATTTTTGTGGCATTACTTTTGTTAAAAAAAATTTACACTTTGTACATCATTTTTAAAGAGTTCGATGTAGGCTTTCTTTTTTTTAAAATTTAATCTTAAGAAGAAAAAAAATATTGCACCTAATCCAAAAAAAATAATTTCATGAAAAAAAACAAGCAATCCGATGCGAAAATCGAACAGATGAATCAATCTACAGTTGATAATTCTAATCAAAAATTGACAACCAATGATGGTGTCCCGATTTATGATAACAACAACACTTTGAAAGTTGGAGATCGTGGCCCTTCTCTTCAGCAAGATCATATTTATTTTGACAAGTTAGCGCATTTTGACCGTGAAAGAATTCCGGAGCGTGTCGTACATGCCCGAGGTAGCGGTGCGCACGGCATTTTAGAAATCCATGACGATATTTCTGAATATACATGTGCTAAATTTTTGCAGAAAGGAACCACAACGCCACTGTTTACGCGTTTTTCTACGGTTGCAGGTTTTAAAGGTTCGACTGATTTGGCGAGAGATGTGCGTGGTTTTTCGGTTAAATTTTATACAGAAGACGGGAATTATGATTTGGTAGGCAATAATATTCCTGTTTTTTTTATTCAGGATGCGATGAATTTTCCAGATTTAATTCATTCTGTAAAGCCTGAACCCGATAAAGAGTATCCTCAAGCCGCTTCGGCACACGATACCTTTTGGGATTTCATTTCTTTAATGCCCGAATCTGCACACATGATCATGTGGGCGATGTCTGATAGAGCCATTCCGCGAAGTTTACGCATGATGGAAGGTTTTGGGGTTCACACTTTCAAACTAGTAAATAAACAAGGTAAAGCCACTTTTGTAAAATTCCATTGGAAACCAAAATTAGGAGTTCATTCTGTGGCATGGAACGAAGCTCAAAAGTTGTCTGGATTTAATTCAGATTTTCACCGTCAAGATTTGTACGAAGCTATTGAAGCGGGCAACTATCCACAATGGGACTTGGGCGTACAGTTGATTCCAGAGGAGGATGAATTCAAATATTCTTTTGATATTTTAGATGCCACCAAATTGGTTCCAGAAGAGTTGGTACCTGTAAAAATTATAGGAACGATGACTCTCAACCGCAATCCGGAAAATTTCTTCGCTGAAACAGAACAAGTCGCTTTCGACCCTGGAAGAATTATCCCAGGTATTGATTTATCGGATGATCCTTTACTGCAAGGTCGTGTTTTTTCTTATATGGATACACAGAATTATAGATTAGGTGGAGCAAACTTTCATGAAATCCCAATTAACAGACCTGTTAATCAAAAACATAACAACCAAAAAGATGGGACGGGGAGAATTGATATTTTGAAAGGTGGCGTTAGCTATTTCCCCAACAGTAAAGCGTCGGGATGCCCTTATCATGCCATGTTGAAGGGTGAAGAAGGCTTCCAGTCGCATGAGCAAAAAGTGGATGGCAAAAAAGTGCGAGCGCGTTCCGATTCGTTTGCTGACCATTTTAGCCAAGCTACATTATTTTTCAATTCTCAAAGCGAGCCAGAAAAACAGCACATTATTAATGCTTTAAGTTTTGAACTGAGCAAAGTAAACGATCCTAAAATCAGAGAACGTCAGGTTGCTATTTTAAATCAAATTGATGCAGATTTAGCGAAAAAAGTGGGTGACAATCTCAATATCACGCCTCCAAAAGAATTGGATGAATTAACTTTAAAATTTGCCAGACAAAATCATCCAAACTATCCATTAAAAACTAAGAAAAATGAGCTTAAATCTTCCGAAGCGCTTAGCATGAAGGTAAAAGCAGGAGAAGGAACGATTAAAACGAGGAAAGTTGCCTTTTTGGTAGATAATGGGGTTTCTAAAGCGAGTGTTGATGAACTTAAAAAAGCTTTGGAAAAGGAAGGTGCAGAAGCCGTTTTAATTTCGTCCAAAGTTGGTCCGCTCACTTACCAGGAAGGCGATACCGAAAATATAGAACACACTTATCTTACCGATCCATCAGTTTGTTATGACGCTGTTTTTACGCCGTCAGGCAAATCGGTAGAACCTCTGAAAAAGAATGCAGATTATTACGAATTTATCAACGATGCGTATAGACATTGTAAGGTATTGGCTTTTGCGAAAGATGCGGAAAGCTTATTGGATAGGTCTTTTGTGGAAGTTGATAAAGGTGTTATTTTGGAAAGTAAGGAAGCCAATTGGTCAAAATCTTTCATTAACGCTATGAAACTTCATCGCATTTGGGACCGTGAAGCACAAAGAAAAGTGCCTTCATAGTCTATTCTTATCACTCATTTAAAACAAAAAAAATACAAAATGATTTTACAATTAAGTCCAACCATCCTTGTAGATACGCCTCTGGGGCGTGGTCATACGGTATTTATTATTGATTATGGCATGCATCAAAACTCCTGTTGGGTAGTGGCCATGGAAAAGGACGGAATTGTAAAACATTTTGATAGTAACGATGTTATTGTGTGCACCAATTTTACGTATCATATTAATGAATAAAGAAATTGTTTTCCGCACACTTCCGAAATACCAATTAATAAAATATAAAGTCACAAAATTATGGGAAATGCACAATCACCTCACGAAAATTTAAACGGAAATCAAGCAATTGAGAAAATAAAATCGATCGCCGAGACCGCTGGAACTTGCTTTTTTACCACCAATATTGGCGGCAATACCACCAGCAGACCCATGGCTCTACAAGAAGTTGATGAGGCGGGCAATTTATGGTTTTTGAGCGACGTTCGCTCACTAAAAAATGATGAAATTGAAGCCAATCCTAATGTAGAATTGTATTTTATGAATAATTCTAAATACGAATACATCTTTATTAAAGGAAAAGCCAGTGCTTCGCAAGACAAAAGCTTAATCGAAAAATATTGGTCCAATTTTGCTAATGCTTGGTTCGATGGTAAAGATGACCCCAATATCAGTGTAATAAAAGTTTCGCCTAATGATGGCTATTATTACGAAACCAAAGACAATAAATTTATTGCCATGTCGAAAATGCTTTTTGCTGCCGTTACGGGAAGTCCAATTGAAGACGGAGGGATAGAAGGCGAGCTTAAGATTTAATGAAGTTTCCAATAGCATATCATCCAAAATTTGATTCATTAACACCTCGTGAAAATGATTTGTTGGAACAAACTTTGACCACAGTTTCGAAATTTGTAAATAAATCTGGAAAAATAAGCAAGGTAAAATATTCTACCAGAGATGCACACGCAAAATCGTATTCTTATTTGAAAGGACGATTTATTCCCTCAAAAGATGAAAATCTAAAAGAATTTTTTCCTGAAAATGAGTTCAATGCTCTGGTGCGATTATCACACGCCAATTTGAAAATTTCAAAGTCCGATCGACAACTTCCTTTGTTTGGTTTTGCTTTAAAAATTGATGATGGCTCTTCCACGATTGCAAATTATCCACTGGTGAACTTTCCGTTATTTATGACAAAATCTGTCAGTGGATTTTTGAAACTTTTTATGGCAATTAACCGATTTTTTGCCGGTTCCATTGTTACGAAACCATTTCGGGCATTTAAAATTTTAATTTCTGGTGTACCAATGACCTTCGAAACAATGAATTGGTCTTTCGTTTCTGCAATTAGAAATTGGATTACGAGTTTCAAGTATTTCATTCTAGCAAGAAGTTATTATTCTGTTGGTGCATATCGTTTAGGTAACAAAATAATTAAAATAAAAGCCATTCCGCTACAATTCGACCCCGAATTTTCAACAGGAATTTCAATTTTGGAAGATGTGAAATCTTACATTTCAAAAAATGATTTGAAGTATAAAATTTTATATCAAATTGCTTACGACGAGAAATATCAACCGATTAATAATTTAACCAAAGATTGGCGAAAAACCGACTTTTTGGATTTTGGTATTATTGAATTTGAAGAAGTTTTAGAGGAAACAAACTTGGAACTAGAACAGCTCTCATTCAATCCTTTTGATAGTAAAAAAGAGTTGCAACCCGTTGGGAAAATTCAGCAAATTAGAAAAAAAGTTTACGAGCGGTCCATCGAAACTCGGAATTATAACAACGAAAAAATATAATATTATGGATTCTATAGACACAATTACAAGTTTAGTTACAAAAACAGCGGTTATTACAGGTGCTTCAAGTGGTGTTGGATTGGCAACGGCGCAATTGTTTGCAGAAAAAGGCTACCAAATAGTCTTAGCAGCAAGAGGAAAAGAAGGTTTGGAGAAAGCGGTTGCAGAGTGCAATGCTCTAGGTGGAAAAGCTGTATACAAAACCACCGATGTTTCGAACGCCAATGAGGTGAAAGATTTGGTAGAATTTGCATTGAAAGAATTTGGTAGAATCGATGTTTGGGTGAACAATGCAGGTGTTATGGCAAGCGGAAAATTCGAGGAAATCCCAATGGACATTAATGAGCAAGTTATCAAAACCAATTTAATGGGCTATATGCATGGCGCTTATTATGTTTTGCCCGTTTTTAAAGAACAAAAGCAAGGCGTTTTAATTAATAATGTTTCCATTGGTGGTTATATGCCTGCGCCGTTTAGCTCGGTATATTCAGCGACAAAAACAGGAATTAAAGGCATGATGAGTGGTTTGCAGAGCGAATACAGCGTGTATCCAGAAATTCATATTTGTAATATTTATCCGCAAGTGCAACAATCCACTGGGAATATGCATTCTGCAAAATTTTCGGGTTTAGATTTTAAAATTCCTCCATTTGCTGCTGATCCTCGAGATACCGCAAAAGTAATTTACAAATTAGTAGAAAAACCTAAAAACGACACCTTCCCAGATGCTACTTCATTTATGCTAAAGCTTGCTCATGGCGCTTTTCCAGAAACATTTACCAATTTGGCAACTGGTGTAATGAGATTAATGATGAAGGTTAAAAAAGGCAAAGATGAGGAAGGTAACATCTTAGAGCCATCCAATAATCCGCACCGAGTTTACGGAGAAACAGCGCTACCAATGCCGTCCAAGAACACCAAAAAAATTATTGGAACAGGTTTAGCAATTGCAGCTGGATATTTTGTTGCCAAACATCTGAAAAATAAATCTAAAAATATAGACTAATTTGAAACTGCTAAAATTCACATCCAAAGGCATCTATTGTGTTCCAGGGAAATTTTATATCGATCCTTGGCGACCTGTGGATTTAGCAATCATCACGCATGGTCACGCTGATCATGCACGAAGTGGCATGAAGAAATATCTGTGTCATCATTTTACAAAACCTATTTTGTATTCACGAATTGGTCGAAATATAGAATGTGAAAGTGTAGCTTACGGTGAAGTGATAAACATTAACGGCGTAAAAGTTTCTCTGCATCCGGCAGGACATATTATTGGTTCTGCACAAATTAGGATGGAATATAAAGGCTATGTCTCTGTAATTTCTGGCGATTATAAAATTCAAGATGATGGACTTTCAACGCCTTTTGAAGCGGTAAAATG
This sequence comes from Soonwooa sp. T0.1_25, assembly GCF_057652215.1. Taxonomy (NCBI): domain Bacteria; kingdom Pseudomonadati; phylum Bacteroidota; class Flavobacteriia; order Flavobacteriales; family Weeksellaceae; genus Soonwooa; species Soonwooa sp. T0.1_25. Next base: position 76,158 of record NZ_JBYFBZ010000008.1, read on the forward strand.
CAATGAATTTGTTACTGAAAGTACTTTCGGACTTCCCGTTTACAATTGGCTTTCGGTTGAGGAACAAGAAAATCAAATGAAAAACTGGGTAGAGCAAAACCGTAAAAATGGAAAAACCTCCGTATTCATCGGTTATTCATTGGGAAAATCGCAGCGAATTATGAAAGCTTTGGAAGGTTTGGGTGAGCTGAATGTTCATTATTCCATAGCAAAACTGAATGAAGCGTATGAAAGTGTTGGAGTAAAACTTCCAGATTACAACACCATTGATTTGCGTGACGATAAAAAACATTTGGATGGAAAAATAATTCTGTTACCGCCCGCATTGGTCGACAATCCAGCGATGAAGAAAATACCGAATATGGCGTACGCTATTTGTTCGGGTTGGATGCAAATTCGTGGTGCTCGAAGATGGCGCAGTGCAGATGCAGGTTTTGCGATTAGCGATCATGCAGATTGGCAAGGCTTATTAACAGCAATAAAAGCGACTGAAGCCCAAAAAGTGTACGTAACTCACGGTCAGACCGCTATTTTTTCTAAATATTTAAATGAAATAGGTATCTACTCCGAAGAGGTAAAAACCGAATACGGCGATGATGAAGAAAAAACGGAAATCGATGAAGCACTGTAATTGTTTTTAAATAGTAAATGAAAGATTTCGCCACATTAATCAATGCACTCGACAGCACCAACAAAACTTCTTTGAAACAAGAAGCGATTATCGAGTTTCTGAAAGTGGCGTCTTCAAGAGATAAATTGTGGTTTTTAGCTTTATTTACAGGCAAAAAACCTAAACGAAATATCAATTCTAGTTTTATGAAAATTTGGGCGATGGAAGTAGCTCAGATTCCCGAATGGCTCTTCGTAGAAAGCTATTCTAGCGTTGGCGATTTGGGAGAAACCATTTCTTTAATACTTCCACCTCCTAAAAAAAGTATCGAAATTTCTTTATCCGATTGGATGCAAAAAATTATTGATTTAAAAGACAAAACCGACGAAGAAAAGAAAGAATTTGTGCTTAACGCTTGGGATAGTTTGGATAATGTGGAGCGTTTTATTTTCAATAAATTATTGGGCGGAAGTTTTCGCATTGGGGTTTCTTCGAAAGCATTGATTAATACCTTAGCGAAATTTTACAAGATGGATCCCAGTGCCGTTGCACACAGCATTATGGGACATTGGAAACCCGAAGAAGTTGATTTTGATAGTCTGATAAAGGGTGAATATACAGACACTAATTTGTCCAAACCTTATCCGTTTTGTTTGGCGTATGCCTTAGAAAAAGAACTTCAAGATTTGGGCGCTACCGAAGATTGGTTGGCAGAATACAAGTGGGACGGCATTCGTGGACAATTTATTAAACGAGATGGCGAAGTTTTTATTTGGTCTCGTGGCGAGGAATTGGTCACCGATCAGTTTCCTGAAATTAGAGACGAATTACTGCAATGGAAAGGGAATTTTGTGATTGATGGCGAAATTTTAGCGTTTAAAGACCATCGAGTTCTAAATTTCAATGAACTTCAAAAAAGATTGAATCGCAAAAATTTAAGCAAAAAAATGCTGGACGAAATTCCAATCGTGGTTTTTACTTATGATTTATTAGAATTTGAAAATGAAGATTTTCGAGATCACTCAATGAAAGAGAGGCGTTTTCAACTTCAAAAAGTATTGGAAATGAATCCTTCAGAAAAGATTAAAATTTCCGAAGAAATTGTTTTTGAAAACTGGAATCAACTTCCTGACATTCGTGAAAACGCGCGCGAAATCAACAGCGAAGGTTTGATGCTGAAAAATTACCATTCTCCGTACCACACTGGTCGCAAAAAAGGCGATTGGTGGAAATGGAAAATTGATCCATTAACGCTGGATGCGGTATTGATTTATGCTCAAAAAGGTAGTGGACGACGAAGTGGATATTATACAGATTATACTTTTGCAGTAAAAAAAGAAGGTAAATTAGTAACTATCGCCAAAGCCTATTCTGGTTTAACAGATAAAGAAATCCAAGAAGTAAGCAAATTTATATCTAAAAATGTAGTTGAAAAATTCGGTCCCGTAAGAACGGTAAAACCTGAATTGGTTTTTGAACTGGCTTTTGAAGGAATTGGTTTTAGCAGCAGACACAAATCTGGTGTAGCATTGCGTTTTCCAAGAATTTTGCGCTGGCGAAAAGACAAAAAAGTGGATGAAATAGACGATATTGAAGATATTAAAAAATTAATTGTTTGACCGATACATTCGAAAACTCCGAAGGTTACCAAATCGTACAAAAATGGATGAACGATAAAGGTATGAAAGCTTTTTCTTTTCAGAATGAAGCTTGGCAACGTTTTTCCAACGGTTATTCTGGAATGGTGATTGCACCAACGGGTTTTGGGAAAACCTATTCTCTATTTTTAGCTGTAATTATTGATTTTTTTAATCATCCCGAGAAATACAAAAATGGTTTAAAATTACTTTGGATTACGCCTTTGCGTTCCCTTGCAAAAGATTTGGCGAGAGCCATGCAACAAGCAGTTGATGAGATTGGCTTGGATTGGGTGGTAGAAGTTCGCAACGGCGATACGGATGCAAAACACAAAACTCGACAAACCAAAAATATGCCCGATGTACTTTTGGTAACTCCCGAAAGTTTGCATCTGCTTTTGGCTCAGAAAAACCACGAAAGATTTTTCAAAAATCTGCAATCTGTTGTTGTAGACGAATGGCATGAATTGTTGAGCACCAAACGTGGCGTGATGACAGAGTTGGCTTTGGCGGTTCTGAAATATCAACAACCAAAAGTAAAAATTTGGGGAATTACAGCCACCATCGGAAATTTGGATCAAGCTTTGGAGGTTTTAATTCCGGATGCTAAAAAAAGAACAAAAGTTGTCGCCAAAGAACAGAAAAAAATAGAAATTCTTTCAGTGTATCCTCCAGAAGTAGAGATTTTGCCTTGGGCAGGACATTTGGGCGGAAAATTAGTTCAGGAAGTCGTTCCTATCATTTTAAAAAGTAAGTCAACATTAATTTTTACCAATACGCGAAGTCAAAGCGAAATGTGGTACCAATTATTGCTGGAAGCCTATCCTGATTTTGCGGGACAAATTGCGTTGCATCACAGTTCTATCGATGCGAATTTGCGTCAGTGGGTAGAAGAAAACTTAAGTTCTGGTTTGTTAAAAGCAGTGGTTTCTACCTCATCATTGGATTTGGGTGTCGATTTTAAACCTGTAGACACCGTCATCCAAATTGGTTCCAGCAAAGGCGTTGCACGTTTTATGCAAAGAGCAGGACGAAGCGGACATTCGCCGTTTGAAACTTCCAAAATCTATTTTGTACCCACGCATTCCTTGGAACTGATAGAAGCTTCGGCTTTAAAAGAAGCCGTGAAAAATAAGGTGATAGAAAGCAGAGAACCTTTCGTATTGGCGTACGATGTTTTGGTGCAATTTCTGGTAACTTTGGCTTTGGGCGGCGGTTTTTATCCAGACGAAATTTATCCTGTTATTAAAAATACCTATGCTTATTCTGAAATTACAGACGAGGAATGGCAATGGTGCATTTACTTCATCACACAGGGCGGAAAAACTGGGAAAAATTACGAAGAATTTCACAAAGTGGTGAAGCAAGAAGACGGAAAATTAGTTGTTGAAAAACGTAAAATAGGCATGCTTCACCGTATGAACATTGGAGCAATAGTTAGCGATTCTATGTTGAGGGTAAAATTTTTGTCGGGCGGCTACATCGGCATGATTGAAGAATATTTTATCTCCAAATTGCATAAAGGTGACAAATTTGTTTTAGCAGGACGCGTGTTAGAATATACGATGCTAAAAGATATGACGGTCTACGTAAAATCCTCCAGTGGAAAAGCTATTACCCCCAGTTGGCTTGGCGGAAGATTGCCTTTGTCCTCCAATTTAAGTTTCTTTTTGAGGAAAAAATTGGCAGAATCATTATCTCCAAATTCTCGTGAAAAAGAACTGAAATTTTTACATCCACTTTTAGCAAATCAAAATGAAAATTCACACATCCCTAAAGAAGATGAATTTTTGGTGGAACGCATCAAAACACGAGAAGGTTATCATTTGTTTTTTTACCCTTTCGAAGGGCGTTTGGTGCATGAAGTGATGGCGGCATTACTGGCATTTCGAATTTCAAAATTATATCCTATCAGTTTTTCGATGGCGATGAACGATTATGGTTTCGAACTTTTTTCGGATAAAGAAATTAAATTGACAGAAGAAGAATTACACCACATTTTATCGAAAGACAACTTGATGCAAGATGTTGTTGCCAGCGTGAATGCGACGGAAATGGCTCGCAGAAAATTTAGAGATATTGCCGTGATTTCGGGAATGGTGGTGCAAACTATGCTTGGAAGACAAGTTAACAATAAATCTTTGCAGGCTTCATCGGGCATTATTTTTTCGGTTTTGGAAGATTATGATCCTCAAAATTTACTATTGAGACAAGCCTACACCGAAGTTTTTAACCAGCAATTGGAAGAACAAAGACTAACTGCTGCTTTTGACCGCATTGCTAAAAGTAAAATCATTTACGTAAATTCGGATCGCTTTACGCCCTTAAGTTTCCCGATAAAAGTGGACAGTTTGCGACAATCGCTTTCCAGCGAGGATTTGGGCACAAGAATTAGAAAAATGCAGGAAGCCAATATGAAGAAAAAAACCAAACGAAAATGATCTTAGCAGAGAAAACGATTGTCTTACGGCAACACACTTTTGTTTTGACCAATCAGCGTGCGCTGTTTTGGAAAGAAGCAAAATCTTTGGTTTTATCGGATTTGCATTTAGGAAAAACGGCTCATTTCAGAAAAAATGGCATCGCTTTACCCTCCGAAATCATTGAGAAGGACTTGCAACGTTTGTCGGATTTAACACTTCATTTTCAACCTCAGAAACTGATCATTGTCGGTGATTTTATTCATGCTGGAAAAAACTCGGAATTCAATTTATTTTCTGAATGGAAATCCCAGTTTCCAGATTTAAAAATTGTTTTGGTAAAAGGCAATCACGACCGAATATCAAAAGATAAATTGTATGAAATAGGCGTTACGGAAATTTGTGAATTTCATGCCGAAGCTCATTTTATTTTCTCCCATGAAGAAGTTGAATCGAAAGAAAAATTTACTATCTCTGGCCACATTCACCCTGGAATTCAAATGAAAACACCCGTAGGAAGATATGTTAAATTTCCAAGTTTTGTTGTTACCAATTCTCAGTTAATTTTACCAGCATTTAGTTCTTTTACGGGTTTAGATACCAGAAATCATCCCGAAAAATCCAGTTTTTACTTTTTTACGGAAGAAGGAATTTATGAACTTTAAATTTCGTAATTAATTAGTTCTGCATATGCTCTTTCTGCACCTTTTAAAACTTCTGGATAATTTTCTTCGTGGAAATATGTGTTTAAAGCAAGGATAAATTCTTTCCAAAATTCGGAAATAGCTTGGTTGTACATTCCGAAATAATGAAAATCTATACCTTCAAAATTTGGATTTTTTTCAAGATTTTTTTTGATAACATTTCCGCCTAAAGATGCGCCTTCAATCACGTATAACATTCCGATGGCTTCGGCTTCGGAGTTGATATTTTCTACTTCAAGATTTTGTTGCAAATTAATTCCTAAAAGGTCAGCATCTATTTCTATTAAAGGAAGTTTTGAACGTAGATTTTGTCTGATTTTATTTTTAAAATCGTCCGAGATTGCTGCATTAATCTTGATTTCATAATTTAATAAAAATTGATAATTTAGAGCTATAAGGCATTTGTAATCGTCTAAAGAATATGCTTTTTCAAAGATTTTTTTAGAATTGAATTTTTCTTCCAGCAAATCATGTTGATGTCTGGTATTTTGTTTTAGATAATCTGAAAGCATTTTTATTTTTTAAATTGTATGGTAAAAGTTACTCCTGGAGCATCATGATGGTTTTCATAACTTAGTTTCCCTTGCAAACGTTCCATAATTCGATAGACAATATTCAGTCCAACCCCGTTTCCGTAGAAAGATTTTGCGTTTTCCATTCTTTTAAAAATTTTAAACATTTGGCTCTTATCTTTTTCGGGAATTCCGATACCATTATCAGAAACAGAGTACACAACATAATCACCAATATCCTTGGAATCTATTGTAACAACGGGAAATTCTTCTTTAGACGAATATTTAATAGCATTGTTTATGATGTTAAGAAAAACTTGATACGCCAAAGTTTGATCGGCTATAATATCGATACAACGGCCAATTTCAACTTTCGTGTTGGGATTTCCGTACACAATTTGCGATTCTTCAACTATCCTTTCAATCAAAGATTGCATGTAGATTTTTTGTAATCCTAATTCTACCGATTTTGCTCGGCTTAAATTTAGGACATCCCGCATCAAAGTTTCCATATTATGAATTTGATCAAGAACATTCTTTAGTTTTTTAGAATTGGCTTCTGTATTACCATCTAATAACTTTCTTTCCAGCATTTGGAGGTTAAGTTTCATGACAGTTAAAGGCGTTCCTAAATCGTGAGAAATGGTATATGAAAAACTGTCTAATTCTTCGTTAACTGCCAAAAGATCGTCGTTTAATTGTTTTATTTTCGTATAATGGTCGTACGAAATTTCAAAAATTAAAGTGAGAAGTTTGGTAATGGTTTTTCGGTATTTTTCGCTCCAAATTCTGGATTTCCCTTTGCTTTCTTCAATAAATATTTTGAATGATTTTCGAGGCGAAACTTCAAATTCTTCCTGACCGTTTTTCAAAATTTTATCGTAATGTTTTTGGGGATTTCCTGCCCAATGTATGGTTTCTTTAAATTCTTTTCTAAACCAAATAATATATTTTTGAGTTTCTCTGTTAATTTCTGCAATTGCTAAACCTGCGAAGGTCGTATCATCACCCATAATCTCAGGGTGATTTTTTGCAAAACTCTCATCATAAATTACTTTATCGTTATCCTCTAAATACGCTTTGTAATACTCTATAATTTTTAAAACTAAAGCGTTGGGCGGCGTATTTCCACTAGAAAATATTTCAGCACCAATTACAAAGGCAATTCCATCTGCGTCGGCGTAATTAGAGAAATTATTCAGATTTTGAATGATACCATCTGTAAGTACAGGTGCATTGGATAAACTTTTTTTGAGTTTGGAGATTTTTTGATCAATCTCGATACTAAAATCCACCATTTCTGCAGACGAAATATTGCTGTACACTTTCGCTGCCCATTTGGTAACAATCTCTGCTTTTATCCTATTGCGAAGATCAATGTGTTGTGGCAACGTATTTTGACAAGTTACCAAACCCCACAACTTTCCGTTGACAATAATTGAGGTCGAAAAACTAGATCTTACCCCAGCATTTCTTAAATATTGCCCATGGATAGGTGACATTGCACGTGCATCGGCAAAACTTAGGTCTAAATCTTCTATGCTGGAAATCACGGGAACAGGCTGTGCATCAATATCACTGAAAATTCTTCTCGTTTTGGTTAAATACAGTGCTCTTGCTTGTTTCGGAATATCATCTTCGGGATAATGAAGGTTGAGAAAACCTTCCATGTTATTTTTTACACTTTCAGCAACTACCTTACCAGAGCCATCTTCCAAGAATTTGTAAATCATTACGCGATCGTAATTGATGTATTCGCTAATATTTATAGCAAGTTTATTCCATACAAGAGATTCTTCCTTCAATTGAGAATATCCTTCAAAATCGATGTATTCTAACTCATTAGAGTAATCTACATTGTAGCATTTTTCCAATTCTAAAATAGCGTAAGATGCATGGGATTTTATGGTGAGATAGTATTTTGATCCTAAAATATCAATAATACTTAACTGAGAATTAACGGCAGCATCTTTAGCAACAAACTTCTTATAAACCTCAGAATTTTCTAAAAACGAAATAATAGAATTAAAATTTTCAATAGGCGAACCTAGTGGAATTGTATCTACTTGAAATAAACCTAGAATATTTTGGCTGTAAAACTGTACATGAAACTGCTCATCAAGACCGATTAAGAAACTAAAGTTTTGAATTTTTCCTGGAATTCTAATAGGCTCGTCCGAGCATTGGTTGTAAACTTTCATTTGTATTTTAGGGAAAAAACAATATCTCCATTTGCATATATAGTTATTTTTATTGTAATATGATAGTTTTATCTAATTATATCTATTCTGCAAATAGGTTATTATTTTACTTTTACATTCAAAATCACATTCTAAAACCACCTATCTACCGAATGAAAAATATTTATCTAAAGGGTGCTTTTTCTTTTGCAACCAGTACGAAAGCATTTCCATACCTGTAACTGAAAATGTGATGCCGTTGCCACCAAATCCGAGTACGAAATAGGAGTTTTTAAAATCTTGGTGTTCCCCAATATAGGGCAAACCATCCTTGGTTGAACCAAAAGTTCCTGCCCAAGAAAAATCTTCCCTAAACTCGAAAGAAGGGAAATTACGCTCAAATTTTTTAGTCAGAATTTTTGACTTCTTGGTGATTAAAGAGTCTCTTAATTCAGGTTTATAAAATTCCTCGTCTTCACCGCCAATTAACATTCGATGATCGTCGGTTGTGCGCATATAGAGGTAAGGTTCGTCGGTGTTCCAGAGGAGTACATCTTTGTACGCATTCGTTAGTTTTTCATCCACTTCAGAAACGATGGCAAAAGTGCTCAGCAAATCCACAAACTTTTCCTTGATGAGACTTGTACTTTCATAACCAACGCAGTACACAATTTTATTTGCAATGATTGTCGCGCCAGAACTAAGGGTAACGATATTTTTTCCTTTATGATATTTCACAGATTTCATTTCGGTTTTATCGAACACTTGTAGGCCTTTTCTAACGTTGAATGCTAAAAGTTCGTGCACCAACTGAAAAGCATCTACGCTGGCTCCCTGCTCTGAAAGGATTCCGCCATGGGAAGTTGGAATTTTAAACTTGGTTTCAATTTCCTTCGCTTCCAACCATTTAACACCAAAACCTGCTTCTTTTCTGGCTTCATATTCTTTTTGTAACCAAGAAACGTCTTTTTTAAACGAGGCAAAATACAGAGATTGCTTCTTTCGAAAACCTGCTTTTGATTTTATTTGAATGCAGATTTTTTCAAGTTGATCAATGGCATCGGAGCAGGCTTTATAACATAATTCGGCTCCTGCTTTACCAATCATTTCTGATAATTTGAACAAGGGAACATCAATCTCATACTGCAACATGGATGTAGTTGCGGACGAACTTCCGTTGGCGATTTCGCGCTTGTCAATCAGGATGGTATTTTTGCCATCCGATATGCATTGATGGGCTATCAGACTTCCCGTAATTCCGCCACCTATGACCAATATTTCACATTCTTTGTTCTCATGTAGAGAGGGATAGGAATTGATGATACCGTTTTTTATCATCCAGAAAGGTTCATTCGACTTGAGATCCATAAGGCGTAAAATTAATGATTAAGGTATGCTTTAAATTTTTTTAAATGTAATGAATTTTTGAATAGGTTGTAATCGTTTTTTATGATCATTAATGTGCCGACTAAATTTTATTATCGGATTTTTTTTAAAAGGTTAGATAGAAACTTAAATTTAGATAATAGTGTACCGCTTTTTTATAATTCAACATTTTTAACGATCATTAATAAACGGTTTTTTAGATTCTGCATTGAAAAGTAACCGACACAAAATAAACAATTAATAAATCTTATATATCATTATAAAGCCTTTTTTTTATATTACGATATTTTATTCTGCAATCTTTTGTATTGTTATGTTAATATTTGGAGCTTAATTGTACCTTGAATGATGAGGTACAAAAATGAACGTTTTCGTTTTTTATTTTTACAAATATTTGAACTTAATAACACTAAAGTTAACTTAAAGATACTGAATGACAAGTAATATTTTGATACAAAAGTATTGTGAGCATTCCAAAAAAAAAATGAAAATTACCCCTGTAAGGTCTGTACTGAAAAATACGGTGGAGCTTGCCATACATACCACAAACAACGAAAGTGAATTTAAAAAGCAATCGACCGATCAGGGCATAAATACGGTTGTCCGCAGGAACAACAGCGGACGGATTTACGGTATCACGTTCATCGATCACGAAAGCCGAGCCGTTTGGAACGCTTCACAATTAGACAGAAATCTTTCTGCAAATCTGTTTAACGATTGGTGGAACAATGGTAACAAACCCGAATTAAAGATACAGGACAGTCCTGTTTCCAATAGGAAGACATTAGACAGCCAAACGACCAAAGACCTTTTCGAGTTTATTTTGCAGGAAAATTTGCAAAGTTCCGATTTGGGATTATTCAGCTTGTTGCCCCAAGTATAGGGAGAGGATTATGAGGAAGAACAGTTTGCCAACCGAATGAAGAAAAAGAAGAAAGGCAGGAGGTTATAGCAATTTAATTCCTTTTTCACACCCATCCCTCACGTACAGCTTTCACTAAAAGCTCCTGAACATTTTCACAGCCCGATTTTTCCAAAATATGTTTACGATGATTTCTTATGGTATGAATACTTCTTTCCAATTTTTGGGCAATAGCCTCACTGGTTAATCCCTGTAGTACGAATCCTAAGATTTCCTGCTCTTTTTTAGAAAATACATTTAGCGATTGCATAAACTCATCCTTCTGGTGTACATTGTAATAAGAAGGTGCACCTTGCATACCAATAAAAGAAAGCTTGGGTACACCTGTGATATTTAGGTGTGTTAAATCGGTAAAAATACCTAAAGTTCTTACGCCTCCCTCTGGAAAATAATAGATTGGCACGATCTGTTGTTGTACCCTTTTATAAGAACCTTCTCTTGTTTTTAAACGGTAGTCGTAAGCAAATTTGTATTTGAAAAACAAGTCATCTTCCAATCCTGAAAAGAAGCGTACCGCACTTTGCTCATAATGGTAATAGTAAGGTAAATCTTCAGAATGAATGTTATCCATTACCACCTGTAAATAAAAATCATTAGGTGTATAGCCTAATATATTTTCAACATTAGGGCTTACATATTCCATTTCGGTAGTACGGGTATTAAAAATTACATAAAAGTATTCGCCAAAATGGAAAACGTCCATATAACGGTTAATCAATTCTTTCTGCGAAAGGTCAATTTGTTCGTTTACAACCTTGGAGATACTGTCCCAAATATCGCGTAGCTTATTTATTTTATCCATTATTTTAGTGCTAATTATGTTTAAAATAGCTACATGTAGCTATTTTTTACCTAAAATAATAAAATTAAATTTGTTAAAACCATTAACATTAAAAATTTTTACTATGAAAACAATTACAAAATTAGGTTTGGCTGTACTACTGTTTTTATTTACAGGATTAAATGTGAATGCACAAGTACCCTCGGGAACATACATGAGTTTTGGTTCTGGATCACATCATACTATAACTGTAACCGAAGAAACTATTAAGATAGAACCCTGCCTAAAATATGAAAGTGCGCTTTCTGTCGCGAACGAAACATATGAATTTAAAAAATTGGACAATACCAACAATTTTGGTTGGAAGGGATATTCTGATGTTATATTGAATTATAATAAAGATACCAAGGAAATTAGTTTCAAGGAACCCGTAAATATGAATAATCACCGACATTTTAAATTTATGCATATGTAAGTCTCCCCAAAAACCGGACATTTTATAACCCTAAAGTTATTAGCAAAAAACAATTAATTTTAGGTTATGAGA
>NZ_JBYFBZ010000009.1:0-86783 GCF_057652215.1 Soonwooa sp. T0.1_25
TATTTTTTCATGCTGACAAACGTATAAAATTGTGTTAATTATTTTAACATTTGTTGCACTAGATTTCTGAAACGGCGCAATGGAGGTAGCCAACTCTGTATATGTTGGCGAGGTTCAACTGCTTTAATCATTAGATTTCTGTAAAGGATTCAGATTTTTAAGTCTTTAGTTGTACAAGTAGTAATAATCCCAAGCTTTCCTATACCAAAACTTAAAGCTTCAAAAGGTGCATACTAGATTTATTTTTCTGAATCCTTTTTTCTATTTATCGTGCAAAAATTAATACCTTTAAGCCGTTTTTTAAATGTATGTCAAAGCCAAAACTTATAAGGGTAACAACGGTCCCTATTTCTTTAGAAAAGCTACTGGGTAAGCAACTTAGCTTCATGGATCAGCACTTCGACCTTACAGCGGTGTCAGCAGATGCATCAGCATTAGTTGAGGTCGGTAAGAAGCTTGGCGTTAAAAGTTATCCTGTCGAAATGACACGTCAGATTACACCTGTACAGGACCTTAAGGCTTTATGGAAAATGTACCGATTTCTAAAATCAGAGCGACCTGATGTAATCCATTCTCATACACCTAAGGCGGGACTGGTCAGCATGTTGGCTGCAAAGTTGGCAGGCGTTCCTCATCGTTTACACACTGTAGCGGGACTGCCACTGATGGAAGCGCAAGGTCTAAAGCGTAAGATTTTGATGTTGGTTGAGCAGTTGACCTATACTGCTGCAACGCATGTCTATCCTAACTCAAAAGGTCTATCCGATTTTATTTTAGAAAATAAATTAACAACAAGCTCGAAGTTAAAAGTTATTGCTAATGGATCTTCTAATGGCATCGATACGACTTATTTTGATAAAGATAATCTTGATCAAAATGATTTATTGGTCTTAAAAAAGAGCCTTAAAATTGAAGATGATGACAAAGTTTTTATTTTTGTAGGACGATTAGTGGGTGATAAAGGTCTTAATGAACTTATTGAAGCTTTTGATGAGATTGGTAAAAATAACACAGCAACAAAACTAATATTAGTGGGCACATTTGAGGATGAGCTTGATCCTTTGCAAACCTCAACTTTGGAAAAAATAAAGTCCAATTCTAACATCATTAATGTCGGCTGGCAAACGGATGTGCGACCTTTTTTGGCGATAGCTGATATTTTAACTTTTCCGAGTTATAGAGAAGGTTTCCCGAATGTTGTGATGCAGGCAGGTGCCATGGGTTTGGCTTCTATAGTTAGCAATATTAATGGTTGTAACGAAATTATTATTGAATATAAAAACGGATTAATTATCCCAGTTAAAAACAAAAAAGCCTTAGCAGAAGCCATGCAAAAGTTGCTAAATGATCAAGCTTTATTAAATAGTTTAAAAACAAATGCCCGTCCAATGATTGTTGATCGCTATCAACAGCAAGTCGTTTGGGATGCACTTTTAACAGAATATAAATCTTTACTCGGAGCTAGAAGTTAGGAATTATGAATTATAAATTCGGAATTAAAAATCCGGCGTTTTGACTAAAACAAAAAACTAGAAACTAAACATAAAAAAAGTTGTACAAGAATTTCCTAAAAAGAATTTTAGACCTCGTCTTAGCGAGTATTGGCTTCATTCTACTGTTGCCAATATTTTTATTGGTGACAATTGGGTTATATTTTGCCAACCAGGGCAAGCCTTTCTTTTTTCAAAAACGTCCGGGCAAGAATGAGAAGATTTTCAAAATCATCAAATTCAAAACCATGAATGATAAAACGGACGCCAATGGACAACTTCTACCCGATAAAAAACGTTTAACAAAAATAGGTGCTATTGTACGAAAAACCTCTTTGGATGAGATTCCCCAACTTATTAATGTTATCAAAGCTGATATGAGTCTCATTGGTCCAAGACCTCTTCTTCCCGAATATCTGGAGATGTATAGCCAAACACAAAAACGTCGCCACGAGATAAAACCTGGTATAACGGGCTGGGCACAGGTCAATGGTCGTAATGCCATATCATGGACCAAAAAGCTAGAGCTTGATGTGGAATATGTAGATAATATTAACTTTTTGTTAGACTGCAAAATCTTCTTTCTAACCATAAAAAAAGTTTTGATACGAGAAGGAATCTCACAAGAAGGTCAAGTAAGTATCGAACCGTTTAACGGAAAAAACTAATAGCAAATGAGTTTATATTTGTACGGAGCTAGCGGTCACGGTAAAGTCGTTTTAGAAATAGCAGAAGCATTGAAGATTCCTGTTGAAGCCTTTATTGATGGTGATCAAACAAAACTTAATTTATTTTGCTACCCAATAATTCATCATGTACCTATAAATGTAGAACTAACATTATCTCTTGGAAATAATCTAACAAGAAAAAGTATTGCAAATAAACTATCGGACTATGTTTTTAAAACATTAATTCATCCAAGCGCGCAGATTTCAAAAAGAGCAGAGCTTGGCGCTGGAAGCGTTGTGATGGCTGGGGTAAGTATTAATTCTTGTTCCAAAATTGGAAAGCATTGTATTATTAATACAAATGCGGCGGTAGATCACGATTGTATATTAGAAGATTTTGTTCATATTTCTCCAAATGCTTCATTAGCAGGCAATGTTGAAGTGGGAGAGTTAACGCAAATAGGCATAGGAGCTTGTGTTATACAAGGTGTAAAAATTGGGAAAAACTGTATGATCGGTGCAGGAAGTGTGGTGATAAAGGATATTCCTGATAATGCTGTAGTAGTTGGCAATCCAGCTAGAATTATTAAATACCGACAAGACTAAATTATCTAACAAAATAAAACAATCAAGGCTTCCCACTGGGAAGCCTTGATTTATTCTGTATAAGAATCAAGAATTACTTCTTTTTAGCGCCAGCTACAGCAGTCGCTAGATCAGCACCAGCTTTGAACTTTGCAACTTTCTTAGCAGCAATTTTGATTGGTTTTTTAGTTGCAGGGTTGATACCTTGTCTAGCAGCTCTTTCAGATACTGAGAAAGTCCCGAATCCTACTAAAGAAACTTTACCTTCTTTCTTTTTTAAAGTGGTTGTAACGTTGCTGATGAAAGATTCTAATGCTTTCTTAGCAGCTACTTTTGTGATTTCTGCATCCTTTGCGATTGCATCGATTAATTCAGATTTGTTCATAATTGTATTTAATTAAAGTTATGTTGTTATAGCAAATATAGAACATTTTTCATTTCATACAAGTCTTTTTGTGTTTTTTAGAGAAAAACCTAGTATTTTTTTTATTATGATATAAAATTCATAATTTTATTATTTGCCAAATTAAGGGCTTTCTTTAAATGTTGTAATGTTGTTATTGCCATTGTATAAGGATATTAGCAATATTTATCTTTTACAATTGCAAATTGTTGATTCTTGAATTTTGATATTAAACTTTTGTTAAGTTAATTGTACTAATATAAATAATTTAAGCTTAGTTTTTATTGAAAAATACTTATTTATAGTAAATTTGCAACATGTTAATAGAAGTATTCAAATCCAAAATACACAGAGTTAAAGTCACAGAGTCCGACCTTAACTACATCGGGAGCATTACCATAGACGAAGATCTTATCGACGCAGCTGGCCTTATCGTTGGCGAACGTGTCTATATTGTTAATGTTAACAATGGCGAACGTTTTGACACTTACGTTATTAAAGGAACTCGTGGTTCTGGAGAAATCTGTCTTAATGGACCAGCGGCAAGAAAAGTGCACAAAGGTGATACTGTAATCATTATTGCGTACGCGCAGATGTCGCCTGAGGAAGCTAAAACTTTCCAGCCAAAAATCGTTTTCCCGAACGAAGATACCAACCTTTTAACCTAATGAATGGCTGAAGCTAAAAAAAATAATCCTATAAAAACGGCAATCACCATTGCTGTATCGCTTGCTTTTGCAGGCTTTTTTTTGTGGCTTGCTTTGAAGGGTTTGGACTTTGAAGTGATAAAAGCTTCTTTGTCGAAAGCCAATTATCTTTGGGTAGCTTTTGCAGCCTGTTTTGGTTTGGGCGCTTATTGGTTTCGTGCGGTGCGCTGGAATCTTTTGTTGGAACCAATGGGACATTCGATATCGAATAGCAATTCGTTGTGGTCTATTTCGTTTGGTTATTTGATGAATTTGACCATCCCAAGAAGTGGCGAAGTGGCGCGTGCAACAGCTTTATATGGCGTCGAAAAAGTGCCTGTTGACCAATCTTTCGGGACGATTATACTAGAGCGAGTTGTCGATTTGGTTTGTATGTTGGCTTTTTTAGGCTTGACTTTGATTTTTAAATACGATGCGATTTTATCATTTTATAAACAATCTGGTGTTAACATTAACCCCAACAAAATTGCTTTAATTTTTGGAGCCTTAGCTGTTTGCGGTATCATCTTCTTTGCAATAAGAAAAAGACTAGCTAATGTACCAGTTCTTGGAAAAATAGTTGGTTTTATTGATGGAATCCTAGACGGATTGATGTCAATCTTCCGAATGAAACAAAAGGCAAAATTTATTCTTTATACAGTTCTAATCTGGATTTGCTATTATTTTGCGGCTTATCTGGTTTGTTTTTCTCTTCCCGAAACATCTGATTTTGGATTTGCTGATGGCTTTTTCATTTTGGTGGTTGGGACTTTGGGCATGATTATCCCAGCTTCTGGCGGAATTGGCGCATTTAATTTGGCGATGAAGTTTGGTTTTATGGCCTTATTCATCTCGATGGGGAAAGATGGTAATCTTGGTGGTGAAGTTGGATTAATTTATTCTTTTATTTCGTTGCCGTTGCAGATTTGCATTATGTTGGTGATGGGATTAATCTCGATTCCGATGTTAGCGAAGGCTAGAAAGTTTTAGTTTAAAAGAGTCAAGGTTCAAGAGCCGAGAACCAAGATTCTAGACTTGAAACTTCAAACCTTGAACTTGAAACCTTGAACTTGAAACCTTGAACTTGAAACCTTGAACTTGAAACTTTATTCATTAAACAAATAAGTACAGCGTTAATTCGCAATAGGGATAGAAGCGGTAGCCCGCAAGGAGGCGCGAGCGAAGCGAGAGCCGACTGAGGACTACAAGCGGATAGCCCGACCCGAGCTGTGGGAAATGCCTTAGCGAGGGGATTGCCCAAAATGAAAGTTTATTAAAGATAATAATTTCAAAAGATTATCTTTGTAAACATAAAATTTGAAATAATTACAACGAGGAGAAATCCTTAAATATCAAAACAAATGACAATAGACAACAATCACGTAGTATCTTTAGGCTACACGCTGAACACGATCGAAGCTAACGGAGAAAAACTTTTTGTAGAAAATACAACATCTGAAAATCCATTAACATTTTTATACGGTGTTGGGATGATGATTCCGAAATTCGAGGAAGAAATTAAAGGTCTTACTATTGGTGACAAAAAAACGTTCACAATTTCTCCAGCTGAGGCTTATGGCGAGAGACAAGATGATGCTGTGGCGCAATTGCCAATCGATATGTTCCAAGAGAGTGGAATTCCGCCAGTTGGTGCGATGTTGCCATTATCTGACAACCAAGGTAACAACTTTAACGCGATTGTTGTTGAGGTGACTCCAGAAACGGTTGTTGCTGACCTTAACCACCCAATGGCTGGGAAAACTTTGAGCTTTGATGTTGAGATCTTTAACACAAGACCTGCAACTGAAGAGGAGCTTTCTCACGGTCACGCACACGGTGTTGACGGAAACGAAGCGCACTAATCTAGTGAATTGAAAATATAAAGTCACTCCTTTTTGGAGTGACTTTTTTTATGAATTAAGTTGAATGAGACTTCCTCTTTCTTCGTCTTTCTCGATGCTTAAAGACATCGGGATACGTTCTTTCAGTTCTTCGACGTGGGAAATAATGCCGACGATTCGGTTTTCTTTTTGGAGATTCATCAAAGTTTCAAAAACGATGTTAACGGATTCTACGTCTTGTGTTCCGAAACCTTCATCAATAAAGAAGAAATTCTTTTCCGCTTTCGCATTGGATTGTACAGATTCCGCCAAAGCCAACGCCAAACTCAAGGAAACTTGAAAAGCTTGTCCACCAGACAATGTTTTCACGCTTCGGCTTCGGCCTTCGTTAAGGAAATCGACAATTTCGAAATCGTTGTTATCATTCAATTGTAAACTTAATTGATTGCGCGTCATTCGGTGAAATC
The DNA here is from genome assembly GCF_057652215.1 of Soonwooa sp. T0.1_25. Lineage (NCBI taxonomy): Bacteria > Pseudomonadati > Bacteroidota > Flavobacteriia > Flavobacteriales > Weeksellaceae > Soonwooa > Soonwooa sp. T0.1_25. The sequence continues at coordinate 6,141 of NZ_JBYFBZ010000009.1, forward strand.
TCACATTCGCATGATCACATAATTGTCGCAAATAGATGGAAGAAACATATTGAACAAATCCTGCTCCTTTAAAGAGATTGAACATCGTTTTTAGGTTTTCAGCGCGTTTTGAAAGTGCAGCTTGTTCCTTCAATAAATCTTCTTTTTTCTCGAATTCTTGTTCTAAACGAGCGATTTCAGCAGCGATTTGGATAGCCAATTTATTGGCTTCTGCAAGTTCAGATTCTTTGGTTTTAAATTGGTTTTCAGATTCTAAAAATTGGTTTTCATCAAACGAAAAATCCTTTAGCTTTTCCTTCAATTCTGATATGCTGTTTTTCAAAGTTTCAAATTGAATTTTAAAATTCTGAATTTCCTGTTGAATATTTTGCTCGTCTAAATTTTGATTCAAAATTTCTAAAACTGCGTCAAGATCAGCGAAATTTGATTTTTCTAAATTTTCATTCAATTGATTTTGGATCCTCTCTAGTTGCAAAATAAAATCCGAAACTTGTTTTTGAAATTGGTCACGCTTCGTATTTTCTGACGATAATTTGACTTGAATTTCCTGAATTTCTGAAATTAGATGATTCCAAACCCTTTCTGTATTCTGATTTTCTTGTTTTAAATTATTAAGTTGTAATTGAACTTCAGCTTCTGTTTTTTCTGAATAATCATTTGGATTTAACTCTTTTAAAAGCGCTTTGTTACTCGCTATTTTGGTTTTAAATTCTAAATTTTCATTTGAAATTTCCAGAAAACGTTGATTGGCTTTTTCTAGTTTTTTCCGAATAGAATCTAATTCTGTTCGGGAAGTGTTAAGTTCTTTTTCTTTCGATTTTAGTTGGAGTTCTTTGTTTTGATTTTCTGTTTTACGATTTTGAAAGTCATCAAAATTGTCTTTTGAAAAGTCTTTCCAAATGAATGTTTTTTCTAATTCCAAAATTTGACTTTTTATTGTTTCAATCGAATTTTGAATTAGTTTTCCTTGTTGCGAAACCAAAACTTTTTCTTGTTGAAGTCTTTCAGCTTCCTTTGCTTTTTGCTCTAAACTTTCAAGTTGTCCATTCAGAACTAAAAGTTTTTCTTCTAAAACTTTCAAATCATTGCTCACATCTTCGAAAACCGCAATCGAAGGATGATGTTCTGAACCGCATAACGGACAAGCTTTTCCATCTTGCAATTCGGTAGAATAATGCGAAAGTTGCTTGGAAACTTCTAACTGATTTTTCTGATTTTGAAGCTTTTCTTTTTCCTCTTTTAAATTTGAAATTTCTGTGAAAAGCTTTTCTAGTTCTAGCTTTTTTAGTTTTTCATCGAGAACTTCAATCGATTTTTTGTTGGCTTCAAAATTTGGTTTTTCTTTATCTAAATTGTTTGTGAAATTTTGTTTTTTCGAAAACCATTCGCCAACTTCAATCAAAGTTGCTGACGAAATTAATTGAGTTTTTAAGTTTGATATTTCCTGCTCTTGATTTTGAATTTTTGAGGAAGTTTCTTCTTCTTTTGCTTTAAATTCTTTTACAAACTTTTCTCCTTCAATCGTACTTTCAGCATTTTTTGCAAGTTTGGATTCGTCGGATTTTACATGAAACAACAACTCTAAATCTTGCTCTAGAACTTTTTGTTTCGGGAGCGCATCAACTTTTGGTTGCAATTCTTCTTTTGATTTTTGTAATCGATTCGAATTATCCGTCAACGATTTACAATGTTCGTCCACTAATTTTAATTGCTCTTCCGTAGATTTTAAAAGATTTTGATTTCGATTTCTTTCTTTTAAATCGTCATTAAACAGTTTAGAAACAGATTGATACTGTTTTAATTGACCCTCTTTTGCATCAATTGTTTCCTTATTTTTTTCTAATTCCGAAAAATCAGTTTCTTTTTTGGAAAGCAATTCGAAATCCGATTTCAGATTTTTTAATTGTTGATAATGCGAATTGACTTTTTCAAATTCGAGTTTTAAGTTTTCTTGAGTCGTTTTCGCTTCTCTTAAATTATCTTTTTGAATAGCAATATGTTCTTCCGAAATCGTTTCAAAACCAGAAAGTTTTCCTTCAAGTTGATCGAGTTCGGTTTGGTTTTTCTTATTTAAACCTGAAACTTTATCCTGCAAATCGAATCGATACAGATTGAAAATTTCTTTCATCATATCCGTTCTTTCTTTTGCGCCCAGCTCCAAAAATTCCTTGAATTGACCTTGCGGAATAATAATCGTTCGTTTGAAATTGGAATAATTTAAGCCAATAATTTCCTCCGCATTCACGTGATCCAAAGCTTCCCAAGTTTCATTTTTAAATTCATAAAACACCGCCGAAGCAGGTTTTACGTCTTCAAAATTTTTAGAATTTCGTTTGTATTCTCGCGTTACTCGGAACAATTTATTTTCATGATTGATGAAATCAAATTCAATATATGATCGATTGGATTTTAAGTTCATCATGTTGTACGCACGTTTATCACGGGCGTTCAATCGCTCAGTTTCGCCATATAATGCAAAAGAAATCGCCTCCAAAATCGACGATTTCCCAGAACCAACCGCCCCAAAAATCCCAAACAATCCTGCTTCCGTAAGATTGGAAAAATCGATGCTTTGACGTTCCTGATACGAATAAAGTCCTTCTATAGTTAGTTTCTGTGGAATCATATTTTTTTTAATTAGAGTTCTCGATACGCTGCGCTACTCGAACTGACGTTGTGTTTTAAATATTTAATGATAGCTGAAGATAATCATTATAATTATGTTAACTATTTAATCAAGTTCACTATTCCGACCGATGTTGTGTTTAAGACGTTTGAAAATAAAATTCAGATAAATATTCTTAGTCGGTAACGTTGTTTCGGTCGTCAGTTCGAGTAGATTTTGAAAAAATCGTATCGAGAACTTTAGTCTTATTTTTTTAAATTCTTTTTTGCAAGATTTGGTAAATCTTCAAATCTGCCATCAATCAAAGCTTGCTTTTTAGCTTGAGACCATTTTTTGATTTTCTTTTCAAAGGAAATTGCGAGGTTGATATCTGTAAAATCACAATAATAAACTAATATTAATGGTCTTCTTGTATAGGTGTAAGACCCAAAATGCTTACCTTCTTGATGTTCTATAAGCCTTTGGTGGACGTCCGAGGTTACACCAATGTAGAAAGTGTTATCAGAACAAAGTAATATGTAGACATAAGAATTTTGCATAGAAATCTTTATTCCTTCTGAATTTCTTTAAGCAAATCCATTAATTCTTCATTAGGTTCTTGATTAGCGTTTTTCGACTTGAAATAATCGACGAAAAGAGGCTCTAAATCTTTTGTGATGTCAATTTCAGCGATTTCAGTCTTTTGATTTTCGATGTTTTTCACTTTTGGAATTAAATAAATTATACCGTCATGACTTTGAAAAATTCGTTTGCGATCTTCTGCTTTCAAAAAAGAATCAGATTCGATGGTCAATTCAATTAATGTATTGGGGTTTTGTGTCAACCAAGTGATTGTCTCATCAACATTATCGAAACTTTTTCTAACCAATTGCCGTCCAGATTTTAATTCAATTTTTTCAAAAGAAATGTTTTGGTTGGGTTTTGCATCAATAATGGAAACAAATTTGGTTTGGCCAGCCTCTGAAAAGCTATAACAAAGCGGTGAAGAACTGTAAACAACAGGTTTTTCTTCCGTTCCAATATTTCTAAAGCCGTGCAAATGTCCCAAGGCCGTATATTGAATTTGATTGGGAATTGAATCGGAATACACCATATCTGCATTTCCGATTTTGATTGGTTTTTCACCTTCAGGTTCTTCTAAAAGTGCAGTACCACGCTTATTCATATATAAATGCGTAGTCAAAATATTAACACCGTTTTCATCACAGAAGTCGTCGGTAATAGTTTTCCAATGTTCGGCTAAAGTTTCGTTCAAAGCTTTTTCTTTTTCTTCACCGAAATACTGTTTCAACCGAACTTCATTGGCGTAGGCCGTATGAATTAGTCGAATTGGATATGCGAACTGATTTAATTTTAATTCTAAAAATCCTTCTAGAGAATTTATAATTTTGAAATTTTCTACTTCAAATTCTTGAATTTTAGCTTGAGGATGTCCGATAAGAATAATGCCGCATTCGCGAGCCAAAGGATCTGGCGCATTAATCAAATTGGGAGAATCGTGATTTCCTGCAATGGCGATTACGGGACGTTTTCCGTTGTTTGACAGTCGTTTTAAAGTTTTATAAAAAAGTTCAACCGCCTCAACACTTGGATTGAAATTATCGAACAAATCGCCCGCAATAATTACCATGTTAACCTTGTGTTCATCAGCGATTTCGATGATTTCATTCATCACCGAAATTTGCTCCTCCAATCGTGAAAATCGGTCTAGGCGTTTTCCTAAATGCCAATCGGCAGTATGTAAAATTTTCATGATTCGCTATCTTGTTGTTGATTCTCCTTCTCAATAAAACTGGCTCTAATTTCTTTTAATCTAGCTTTTCGTTTTTCTTCGGATTCTTGAGTTTTCCTCTTCTTTTGGTCGATTTTTTTCTTGTGCGCTTTTCGGTTGGCATCCGTATTTCTGCTCATTTTTAAGCCTATTTAATGAAGCTAAGATAGTGAAGTTTAAAAGGAAAATAAAAAGGAAATCCGTAAAACTAAAGTTTTGTTTTTGTACTTCGTATGCCTTGAATAGTCTTTTAAATGTCAGATTTTCAATCTATTATATATGAAGTGATTTTTGTCACGTTAAAAAATTTTCGTCAAAAAATTTATTCTGCCTAAGTTTGTAGCATGATTGCGAATTGTTGTCATACTTATTAAGAAAGACGGAGGGATCTGACCCATTGATGTCTTAACAACCTGCCAAAATATGGTAAGGTGTTACATTCAGCCTTTGAAAAAAGGAAAAATAAGTTGAAATACGATATTTGTCGGGTATTTAGGATGCCTGTCTATAATAACTTCTTTCAGCTTTGGCTGGAAGAAGTTTTTTTTGCTCTAAACTTAAAAGTAAATTTTTAAAATATGAAATCTAAAATTAATTTTAATCGAGGAAAACAAGTCGTTGTTACGACAGCTGTTGTTTTCTTTTCAGGAGTTTATTCTATTCAAGCTCAAGAAGTTGCAAAACCCAAAGATACAACTTCTGCTAAGCATATTGAGGAAGTGGTGATTGTTGGCTCTAGAAGTGGAGGACGATCAAAAGCAGATAGTCCTGTTCCTGTCGATGTGTTTAACCTAAAAGGTTTGCAAGAGTCGTTGCCACAGACTAACATCAACCAAATTCTTAATTCGATTGCGCCGTCTTTTACATCGACTATTCAGACCAATGCTGATGGAACGGATCACTTGGATCCTGCGCAGTTACGCGGTTTGGGACCAGACCAAACTTTAGTTTTGATTAATGGAAAACGAAGACATACTTCCGCTTTAATCAATGTAAATGGGACGCCAGGAAGAGGAACTGTTGGGACAGACCTTAATGCAATTCCAGCTTTTGCGCTTAACAGAATCGAAGTTCTTCGCGATGGTGCATCAGCGCAATATGGATCGGACGCGATTGCAGGAGTGCTCAACTTGCAATTGAAACGTGATACTGGAAAATTGACTGGACAGTTTAATTATGGAGGTTATTTGACACCGACTGCTAACGATCACACGGGGAATTATGATGGACAACAATTTCAAGTGGACTTGAATTATGGCAACAAAATCGGCAGCAAAGGCGGTTTTTATAATTTAACTTGGTCTTCACAATTCCGTGAACCAACAAGAAGAGCAGGTACAGAAAGTGATCCTATCTACAATGCCTATAATGCTATCGAAAAAAGAGCTGCTGAAAATGGTGTGAACTTGGCGTCTTATTTTAGCAATATTGGACAATTGAAAGGTTCAGCTGGTGAACAAGATTTTGTGAATTTAATACATCAATATGCGCAAGATGTTAGCTATTTCGGTGGCGATTTGCAGTCGAAAATCCAGTCTGCTAATAGTATTTCTGCGTTGCAATCGGTTTTAAATCCGAGTTCTTTTACAAAAGATCAACTGAATTATTTTACCGATCAAGAGTTGGCATATCGCGGTTTAACAAGAAAAGATTTTAACATGCAAGTTGGACAGTCCAAACTTAATAGCCATCAAATATTTGCAAATGTTGAAGTACCAATAAGTGATGACTGGAAGGTCTACACTTTCGGTGGATATTCGACAAGAAATGGTTCTTCAGGAGGTTTTTTCAGACGTCCATCACAATCAAGAACTTTTACTGGATTGTATCTTGATGGTTACTTACCACAAATTAACACAAGCATCCAAGACGTGTCGTTCTCTGCCGGCGTCAGAGGGAAATTTGATGGTTGGAATATTGATCTTAGTAATACTTTCGGTCAAAATAGTTTTGATTATACCATTAAAAATACAAGCAATACCAGTTTGCGATTTGCGTCGCCGTCATCTTTTAAAGCTGGAGGTTTAGCATTTTTACAAAACACAGTTAATTTAGAATTTAATAAATCTTTTGATGTTTTCAAAGGTTTGAATCTTGCTTTTGGACTCGAGCAACGTCATGAAAATTTCAAAATAAATTCTGGTGAGGAGGCTTCTTACACGGCTTATGATGTTAACGGAAATCCTCAGACGCTGACTTCTGTTAATCCTACAGATTTCTTTGGAAATGCTTTGCCAGGCGGTTCTCAAGTTTTTGCTGGTTTTAGAAATGAAAATAAAACAGACAAAAGCAGAAACTCTTATGCAGCTTACGCTGACGCAGAATTTAATTTCACAGATTGGTTGTTAGTTGATGCTGCTTTGCGTTATGAGAATTATTCGGATTTTGGATCGACTTTTAACTATAAATTGGCGTCTAGAATAAAACTTACAGATCAGCTTAATTTCCGTTTTGCAGGATCGACAGGATTCCGTGCGCCGTCTATTCATCAGATTTATTACAACACAACTTCGACTTTGTTTGTCAATGGTGAGCTAAAAGAAGTTGGAACTTTTAGCAACGAATCTCAAATTGCAAAAGGTTTCGGGATTCCGAGTTTAAAACAGGAAACTTCAAAATCAGTGAGCGCAGGTTTTGCATACAAAATCCCGACACTTAATTTAAATATTACTGCGGACGCCTATTACATTAAAATTGATAACAGAATTGTATTGACAGATCAGTTCTCAAGACCGACGGACAAACAGATTGAAGCTAATCCGAACTTACAGGCTGTAAGAAATGAGTTGGACCGTGCAAGTGTAAATGCAGCTCAGTTTTTTGCAAATTCTATCGATACCGAAACCAAAGGTTTGGATGTTGTCGTGAGTCATAATTATAGAACAGGCGATTTCAAATTAAATAATGATTTCGCTATTAACCTTACCAAAACTCAGAAAGTTGGTGATATTCATGCTTCGGATTTGTTACGAAATGCAGGTTTAGAAAATGTTTATTTCTCTGAAAAATCTCGTATTTATTTGGAAGATTCTGTGCCAAAAGTTAAGGCGAGTCTTTCAAATAATTTGTCTTGGAAAGATTTTAATTTTTACTTAAGAAATACCTATTACGGAAAAGTTTGGGGTGCCGATATTCTTGATGCCAACTTTGATGGAATTACACTTCCTAACGAACATCAACTAATTTCGGATAAGATAATCACCGATTTGTCGATTGGTTATAACATCAATAAGAATTTTAATTTGACAATTGGTGTGAATAATCTATTTGATATCTATCCAACCAAGAATTTGCCTTTCTCTTCTAATAACGATCAATTTGTCTATTCTCGTTCTACATCGCAGTTTGGACAGAATGGAAGATATGTGTTTAGTAAGTTAAGTGTGACGTTTTAATATTTTTCAAAAAGCCATCAAGAGTAATTTTCGATGGCTTTTTTATTGAATTCTAATTTAATTAGATTAAAATACTAAATTCGCTCAAAAAAAATGGAAACTTCTAAAGATCCACTTCACGGAAAACGCTTGGACACGATTCTGGAAGAACTTCTCGAATACTACAAAGGTTATGGCGAACTGGGAAAACAAATCAACATTCGCTGTTTTAATGGTGAAAATCCTAGTGTGTCATCTTCATTAAAATTTCTTCGCAAAACGCCTTGGGCACGCGCCAAAGTTGAGAGTTTGTATTTATATGTTTTGAGAAAGAAAAAGAAAAATTTGGAATAACTTAATCATCCATAAACTCTCCCGAAACATAATACCAACGACCTTTCACAGGTTGAAAGTACGAAAATTCATGATGAATTTGTGAATTACCATCTTGGTCGGTATAATAGGCTTTGAACTCGACTTGATTAAGCGCCGGAGTTTTTATGATTTCAAGTTTTGTCCAAGTATTTATTTCGCCCCATTCTTGCAATTCGGCTTTATCATGGAATTTTCTTTTGGAAGAAAGTGTCGTTTCCCAAAGATAATCTGCGTTCGGAATCGCAAATGCCGAAAATCGCGAACGCATCAAAGCTTCCGCTGTTGATGCAGTTTTATCACGTTTGTGGAAAGGTTGGCAACATTCTTCGTAGGTTTTTCCGGAGCAGCAAGGACAAGTCATTTTTTAATTATTAGTTATGAATTAAGAATTAAATCAATTTTAGATTAAAATAAATTCCATCGTTTTTTCGATATGGCTTTGTTCTGTAATTCCTTTTGCATAAAAAAGAATTCTCGCCCGAATTATATTTATTCAAATACGCTTGACTAATTCTTTCGTTTAAACGATCTAAATCTTTGGGAATTTCGGCTCTAATTTTAAAAACTTGGTTGCCGCATTTTATTTCGCCGTTCGAATCATTTAGAAAAGTGCTGTACCAACTTCTTTCGGCAAATCCCCAGGAACGTGCAAAAATTTTGTTATCAACGGTAACCATCCAAATTTCAAGAAAAGTTTCGCGTTCCTTTCGAGCTTTTATTCCGATAAGGTTGTGCGAATTGATGTAATTAATTGCTTCGTTTTGCATTGTTGAGTTTTATGAGAATCGTCACTTCGAGTAGATTTTGAAAAAATCGTATCGAGAAGTTTTTAATGCAAAGACTTCTCGATACGCTACGCTACTCGAAGTGACGTGAGATTATAAGTTTACCCAAAAGCTCTTTTCAAAAGGCTTTCTACCTTTGGTTCGCTGCCACGGAAGTTTTTGTACAATTCCATTGGGTCTTTGGTTCCGCCGGATGATAATAGAACTTTGTATTTTGCAGCCGTTTCTGGATTGAAAATTCCTGTTTCTTTAAAATACGCAAAAGCATCTGCGTCCAAAACTTCTGCCCATTTATACGAATAATATCCTGCCGAATATCCACCTTGGAAAATATGCGAAAAAGTCGGACTCATCGCCGTTTCAGGATTTACTGGATATAAAGAGGTTTTCGAAGTTTGAGCGTCTTCAAAAGCTTTTATGTCATTTACATCTTTAGGATGCGTGTGATACGCCATATCTAATAATCCAAAACCTAATTGACGAAGCGTTTGGTAGCCTTCCATAAAGTTTTTGGATTGCTCGATTTTTTCAATTTTATCGTTGGGTAAAACTTCACCTGTTTTGTAATGTTTTGCAAATGTTTTTAGGAATTCTGGTTCGTAGCAGAAGTTTTCCAAAAACTGAGATGGTAATTCTACAAAATCCCATTTCACAGAAGTTCCTGAAAGGTTTGGATATTGCGTATTGGCTAACATTCCGTGAATTGCGTGTCCAAATTCGTGAAAAAGCGTCGTCACTTCTTGGAAAGTTAACAAACTTGGTGTGTCTTTCGTTGGTTTGCTGAAGTTACAAACAATAGAAATGTGTGGACGAGAATTCTCGCCATCTTTCGTGAATTGATTTTTATAACTCGTCATCCAAGCGCCGGCACGTTTTCCTTTTCTTGGGAAATAATCGGTGTATAGAATCGCTTTAAGCTGTCGGTTGTCGGTTGTTGGTTGTTGGTTGTCTGTCTGAGCGGAGTCGAAGACTTGATTCTCGGTTCTTGGTTCTTGAATCTCATAAACCTCGTAGGTTTGAACATCCGAATGGTATTTTTGAATCGTATTAACTTCTTTGAATTCCAATCCGAAAAGTTGATTTGCCAGTCCAAAAACCGCGTCCTGAACTTGATTTAAAGGGAAGTAAGGTTTTAATTCCTCATCATTGAAATCGTATTTTGCTTTACGCAACTTTTCAGCGTAAAAAGAATGATCATAACCTTGCATATCTTCGATTCCGTCGGCTTTTGCTAAAGCTTTTAGTTCTTCAATTTCTTTTTGGGCGTAAGGTTTTGCTTTTGTTAAAAGTTCATTTAAAAACTCAATAACTTTAATTGGAGATTTCGCCATTCGCTCTTCCAGAACGTAATCTGCGTAATTTTTATAACCTAAAAGTTCGGCTTTCTGCTGTTTTAATGAAATAATTTTTTTGATAAGATTTTGATTATCAAATTCGCCACCGTCAAAAGATTTTTTGCCATTTGCTAAAGCCAATTCTTTTCTCAATTCGCGATTATCAGCATAGGTCATGAACGGAACATAGCTTGGATACTGTAATGTCACAACATAGCCATCTAAATTTCTTTCTTTGGCTTCTTCAGCGTATTGTTCCAAAATTGCGTCTGGAATTCCAGCTAAATCTTCTTTGTTGGTGATGTGTTTGAAATACGCATTGGTTGCTGCAAGCGCATTTTGTCCGAATTGAAGTGACTTCACCGATAAATCCATATTGATTTGCTTCAATTTTTCTTTATCCGAATCGTTGAGTAAAGCGCCGCTTCTCACAAAACCTTTGTAGGTTTCATCTAAAAGCATTTGTTGCTCTTCATTGAGATTGTATTTTGATTTCTCATCGTAAACTTTTTTAATTCTATTGAAAAGTGCTTCGTTTTGTGAAATTTTAGACGAATATTCTGTTAAAAGTGGCGAAACTTCTTGTGCAATTTGCTGAAGTTCATCGCTGGTTTCGGCAGAATTTAAATTGAAAAAAATATTAGAAACGACATCTAATTTCTCACCTGAATAAGCCAAAGCTTCGATTGTATTTTTGAAAGTTGGCTCTTCTGAATTGTTGACAATTGCATCAATTTCTTTCTCTGATTCTGAAATTAACTCTTTAAATGCGGGAAGATAATCTTCGTTTTTAATGTTTTCAAAAGGTGGCGTATGATAAGGTGTGTTGAAATTTTGGGTAAGTATGTTCATGTTTTGCTGTATTAATGATGTACAAAGTACAATGTATTTACTTAAGTTTTGAGTTTAATGTTTCAAGTTTTAAATCTGAAATCTTAAATCTTGGTTCTTATATCTCTTTCTCAAAGATAAAGCCAAATCTTGAAATTGTGACAAAATTGCGTCCCGGATGGAACGGCATGTTGGAGCTCTCCCAAAAAGAGAGTTTAGGATTGGCTTGGGAAGCGACTAGTGACAGCCGGAAAAGACGCCATGAAAATTATCAGTTCCCTAAATTGTAACGTAAAAGAATGCTAAATTTGATTAAAATATCAAGAATGTCGCATCATTTACTTTTAGTATTCCATTTATTAGGCGCATGCATTTGGGTGGGTGGCCATTTGATTTTGTCCATCGGAATTTTACCCGAAGTTTTGAAGAAAAAAGAGCCTGAAATTCTACTCAATTTTGAACGGAAATATGAGAAAATAGGAATTCCAGCTTTACTTGTTATGGTGATTACGGGCGTTTGGATGTCGTATCAATTCGGGATTAAATGGGATGATTGGTTTCATTTTGAAAATCCTTTGGAAACGGCGATTTCCATAAAATTAGGTTTTCTTCTCGTAACTATTTTGTTTGCGTTGAGTGCTAACTTCCTAGTATTACCCAAACTTTCTGCGAAAACACTTCCATTGATGGCTTTTCATGTGATTTCGGTTACGTTATTGGGTGTTGGTTTTTTGTTGGTTGGGAGTTTTATTCGGTATGGGGGAATTTCTTTTTAATAAATAAAATGTCACTAATTTTTGAAGAGTACTTTTTTAAATATGATTATTTGAAAAATATTATATTTATCTAAATATTAAGTTGATGCAGAAGATTGGATATGAAAAAAGTGAATTAAGGCGTTTTGTGATGCAACTTTTGTCTGACAAAATTAAAAAGCTAGAAAACTTCATAGATTTTACCATAGAAGCAAGTCGCGATATCAAAAAAACGCCAAAGTATGATAGCATTCGTGAGGAAGCTCAAGAAGAGATTTATCAATTGCAAAAGCAATTAGCGGGTTTTTATGATATGCAAAAATCAATGGCGAAAGTTGTCAATTCTGATTTCGAAAAAGTGAGACTTGGCGCTTTGGTGATCACGAATAAAGCTCGTTTTTATATTTCGATATCGTTGGGCGAATTTTTCTATGATGGTGACCGATTTTATGCCATTTCGGAGGAGAGTCCTTTAGCGCAAAAAATGTTAGGTTTGACAGTTGGTAGCGAGTTTACACTCAATAAAATTCATCAAAAAATAGTAGAGATTATTTAATTGAATGAAGACAATTCTAGAAACTTCTCGCTTTTTTCTTCGTGAATTAAATATGAATGATGCTGAATCTTTTTATGCTTTAAATGTTAATCCAAACGTTCTCAAATATACTGGTGATAAAGCTTTTGATCATGTTGATGACGCACGAGATTTTCTACAAAACTATAAAGAATACGAAAAATACGGTTTTGGAAGATGGGCAATTATTTCTAAATCTAATCAAGAATTTGTAGGTTGGTGCGGACTGAAATTTCATCCAGAAACTGATGAAGTTGATCTAGGATTCAGGATTTTTGAAAAATTTTGGAATCAAGGTATCGCCACCGAAACTGCTAAAGCTTGTCTAGATTATGGATTTTCTGTTTTAAAACTTCAAGATATTATAGGTCGTGCGATGTCAGAAAATAGGGCATCGATTTCCGTTTTAGAAAAATGTGGAATGCAATTTTCGAAGAATATTTTATTAGATGGGCAAAAAGCTGTTCAGTATTCTATTTCTAAAACTTAATTCTAGAATCCATAAATCTATTCGTATTTTTACAACATGGAAAATGCAAAGATTTTAAAACATATTATCGAGGAAAGACGTAGTGTTTTTCCCAAAGATTATACCGATACGCCAATCCCAGAACATATTTTGGAAGAAGTTCTTAATGCTTCGGTTTTGGCACCTAATCATAAAAAAACGAAACCTTGGCGCTTCAAAGTTTTTAGAAATGATGACAAACAACAACTTGGTGAAGAGTTGCAATCTATTTATAAAACGATAACGCCACCGCAAACTTTCCTTGAAAAGAAATATCAAGATATTGGTTTCAAAATAGGTAAAGCGAATATTGTAATATCCATTGTTTGCGAATTCAGTGGACTTGTTCCAGATTGGGAAGAAATTGCTGCAACAGCGATGGCGGTTCAGAATATGTATTTGACCTGTACAGCTAATAGAGTTGGTTGTTATTGGAGTTCGCCAGCTTTGGTTAATCATCTTAAAGATTCTTTAAAAATTGAGGAAAACCAAAAATGTTTGGGGCTTTTCTATATGGGAAGTTTGGCTTAATTTTTATTTTTAAAATTGTTTTGATATTTAATTTCTAAATTAAAAGAAATTACTATCTTTGCACACTATTAAAATTTAACCGGGACGTGATCCCAAAAATTAAAACAATATGTCAGTAAAAATTAGATTACAAAGACACGGTAAAAAAGGGAAACCTTTCTTCCACATCGTGGTTGCAGATTCAAGAGCTAAAAGAGATGGTAAATTCATCGAAAAAATCGGAATCTACAACCCAGTTACTAACCCTGCAACTATCGAACTAAATGTTGATGCTGCTGTTAAGTGGTTAAACAACGGTGCTCAGCCTACTGACACTGCAAGAGCTATCCTTTCTTACAAAGGTGCTATGTACAAAAAACACTTACAAGGTGGTGTTGCTAAAGGTGCTTTTGACGAAGTTGAAGCTGAGAAGAGATTCGCTGCTTGGGTTGATGCAAAAGAAGCTAAAGTACAAAGTAAAGTTGATGGTTTAGCAACTGCTAAAGCTGATGCTAAAAAAGCTGCTTTGGAAGCTGAGGTTAAAGTAAACGAAGCTAGAGTAGCTGCTGCTGCACAAGCTGAGGCTGATGCTAAAGCTGCTGAAGAAGCTGCTAATGCTCCTGCTGAAGAAACTACAGAGGCTCCTGCTGAAGGAGAAGCTGCTGCTGAAGAAAACACTGAAGCTTAAGAATCCCCAATTATGCGTAAAGAAGACTGTTATTTATTAGGAAGAATTACGCGTAAGCACGGATTGGCTGGTCACGTGATCCTAAAATTGGACACCGATCAACCTGAACTTTACAATAAATTGGAATCAATATTCGTTGAAATCAACGGATTATTGGTTCCTTTTTTTATTGAAAAAATATCTTGGAGCAAGTCCGACGCACTTAATATTTTACTTAAAAATATTACCGAAACTTTGGCTGACCAAGTTCTTGGGAAAGATGTTTATCTTCCTCTTTCTACTTTGCCACCACTTTCTGGCAAGCAATTCTATTATCACGAGATTGTCGGTTTCGAAATCCATGAAGAAGATGGAAAAACTTGTGGCATCATTCAGTCTGTTAATGACCAGACAGCACAACATTATTTTATGTTAAGATTAGCGGACAAAGATGTTGTTATCCCAATTATTAAAGATTGGATTTTGGAAGTTAATCGCGACGAAAAGTTCATCAAAATGCAATTGCCAGATGGCTTGATGGATGTTTTCTTAGGAGAGCACAAAAAAGACGAATAACTATTTTTTTGGTAAGAAATAAACTTCGTACTTACCAACTTTTTCCTTTTTATTTATCATGACCAAATAAGTTCCCAAATCAGTATCGATGAGGTGACTAATGCCTGTTTTGGTGTAATCTATCTTGGTTTCAGTCTTTGTCCCGTTGAGGTTGACGTTGTAATATTTCATGTAGACTGGTGCGTAACCAAAGCTCGCAACATAATGATTTCCTTGGCTGAACCAAGCATTTCCAGTAACAATACTATCTTTAGCGGTTTTAAATTCAGTTTTCAAAATTCTAACCACTTCATAATAATGATCTCGTAACATATCCTCATTTGGGATACGCTTCATTTTAGGTTTTAGTTCTTTTAAAAGATTTCGTTGATCAGGCGGATACATAGTGTAATCGGTTGATATGGGTGAAAGAAAACCATCTCTTATTAGAAAAGGCTCGTTTGTATTGAGGTTGCAAAAATAATTGAAAGTTCCCCACGAGAAATTATCTAGATCTATTGAAGAATTATTAGGATCGCTAACCAAAGTCATATCTTGGATTTGTGAATACATCTTATTCTGAAGGGCTTTTCGTTCTTCATGTATTTTGTTAAATATCTCCGAATCCCTTTCTTGTTCACCAATATGCCTTTGTTTTTCATATTTTCCAGCGATAACATCAAGGTCAAAAAGTGGAATTTCTTTTTTGATTTTATAATCTAGATATTGGTACATAAATCTGTTTGCGTACAGATTATTTTTACTGTCAAGAAAAGCCAAATTCTGATTGTCAAAATTTGTTTTCAGGCTGTCTTTTTGTAGAATTTTATCGTTTTTAAGAATGAGCAGTTTCCAATCTTGACGATCCCTTTGAAGATAATCTGGCCAGTAAAAAGATACAAATAGTCGCCACGTGATAAAAATTTGATGCTATTTCATTCTGTAGCAGTCCATTCTGCAACTTTTGTTAGTTTGATACTATTGTTTTTAAAACTCGGAAAGTGCGTAATGTCAGGATGTTTATCTTCTTCGATGGCCGATTTTGGAGAATAACAAGAACGTAATGGCAATCAAAAAAAGTAAAAGAAGATAGTTTTTAATAATTGTATTTCTAAAAACTAATATAAGATTCTGAAATTTTATTTAAACAAGTTCGTCTTTCAAAGCGTTAATCTTTCTTTTCATTTTATTAAAAAACAATGCACGATCGCGGTTTCCAGCATTATTCAAGGATTTTGAATTTTTGATTTGGTGTTCAAAATAACTTTTGGCATCGTCAGAAGTCACTTTGTCGTTGGTCATAATGTAACCAAACATACTAAAGGGAACAAAGTAAGCGTTCTCCGTTTCGTTGGTGAATAATATGCTGTTGTTAAGAATCACAATTTCGTTGATGTAGATTTCAAAATTTTGGTCGTCCGCAATTTTTGATTCTAAACGATCGAATAATGTCTCTAAATCTTCTAAAATTAATTGTCCTTCTTTTGACGAAATCATTCCAATTTCAAAATAGAATTTTATCTGCTGAAGAATACTCGAAATACTGCTTTCGTTCCAGATTTCAGTAACTTCCTGTTGTTCATAAAGTTCTTCTAAAGCTTTGTTACTTTCAGAATAATATTTAAAATCAAAATCTTTAAACTTGGTCAAAAACTTATCTTGGTTAAGAAGATTCATCCAAACATAAAACTTGAATTTCGACAATAAGGAATCCGAAATCGTATAAAAAAACGGAATGTCCTTAGCCGAATAATAAACTTTAGCGTGCTGATTTTTGTTTTTAAAACTTGATAAAATCTTTAAAGAATTATCAAAATAATTAAGCAAATCCTCCGATGACTTGACAGTTTGTATGCGCTGAACAACCAATTGATTGGTCGTTCCGACAAATTAGTCTAAAGAAATTTGATAATATCTTGCCAATTCTACCGCTTCTTCCAAACTGAATTTTGACTTCAACGAACTTCTTCGGTGTGCAGCATTGTAACTGATATTAAGGATATTTGCGAGCTCGTTGTTAAGGGATTTGTCACCGATTTTTTTTCGGATTTCTCGAAGTAAAGCTTCCTGATACATTTTTTTGTGATTTTCACAAATTTAATAAAAAACTTAAATGTTTTGCGCATAGACAATCTTCTATTCTGCCTCTAATTTTGAAATAGAATTTTAGAAATCAGAATTATTAAAACCTATTTTTTTATACAAATCACAATGTTTACAAGCTTGACCGTTTTTGGTCAAGAAGAAACACGTTCTCAAGGTGGCGCTTCAAAGATAATTACGTTCACACCATTGTCGTCTAATATTAGCGATGTTAACGGAATTGGGGTCGGAATTGGTCTCGATGGTGATTTTAATCCGAAATCAAAGGGTTTTCAAACCATCCACGGATTTAATCTCGATGTTAATCCACTTGGTTTTTTGATTTTTTGTTTTTACGATTCATTAAAAGCTCAAAATACGATGACAAAAGCACAAATTAATGGATAAAGTCTTTCACTGGCTGGTAATCTTAGGGAGGTAAGTAATACTGGATTTGGCATCTCGATGTACAATTACGGTATGGATATAAATGGTGCTTTCGTGAGCTTTTTTAGTAGTGATGTTGAAGAATTAAATGGACTTGGTGTTTCTATTTTCGGAAATCACGCAAGCAGCGGAAGAGGACTTTTTGTTGGCGGTTATAATTCGGCTGATGATTTCAAAGGGATGCAAATTGGTGTGTACAACCATATGCAGACAGGTTTCGGAATCCAAATTGGCATGGTTAATATTTCGAAATCAACTTCGGCTTTACAATTAGGTTTCTGGAACCGAAACGGAGAACGTACGATGCCATTTATAAATTTTTAAAACAAGAACGATGAAAAATATACCTTATTTATTGATTGTGTTTCGATTTTTGTGCGCACCAATTATTTTAGTTTTAGCATTTTATTTAAAGATAGAAGCGCAAATTCCTATTTTGATTTTAATGTATCTAGGATTGTTTTCAGATATATTTGACGGTATTATTGCGAGAAAAGCAGGTGTTGCTTCGGAGAAATTAAGAGGATTGGACAGTCAGACCGATTTGGTGTTTTGTTTATCCATAGGTGTTGGCACGTATTTACTTTTGCCAGAATTAATTCAACAAAACAAAGTTCCGATTATTTTAATCTTTATTATGGAAGCTTTGTGTTACATCATAAGTTTTGCAAAATTCGGTAAGGAAACCTGTACACACGCTTTTCTATCCAAAATGTGGGGACTGAGTTTGCTACTTGCTTTTACCAGTTTGTTAGGTTTTAAGTATGCTGGTTGGGCTTTCACGACAGGCGTTGTTTTAGGACTGATCTCCCATTTGGATGTGATTTTGATTGTTCTTATACTTCCAAAATGGCAGCATGACATCCCAGGTTGCTATCATGCATGGCGAATTCGTCAAGGGAAATCTATTAAAAAGAATATTTACTTTAATAGTTAATAGGCTAAAACTGTTTAAATTTCATAACTTTGCAGACATTAATTTTTGATAATGAAAAAGCAAACAATTAAAGATCTTTTAACAGATTACAAGAAAGTTTTACATCACGACATTACAGTTTACGGTTGGGTTAGAGCATTCCGTTCTAATCGTTTTATAGCACTTAACGACGGATCAACGATCAATAATTTGCAAGTGGTCGTAGACTTCGAAAATTTTGATGAAAACATTATCAAAAATATCAGCACAGCTGCCTCTCTTAAAGTAACTGGCGAAGTTGTAGAAAGTCAAGGTGCTGGTCAAACAGTAGAATTAATCGCGAAAAAAATTATAATTCTTGGTGACAACTTTACTGAAGAATTGCAGTCGACGATTCTTCAACCTAAAAAACATAGCTTAGAAAAATTGCGTGAGCAGGCACATCTTAGATTTAGAACCAATCTTTTTGGCGCGGTTTTCAGAGTGAGAAGTGCGGTGAGTTTTGCAATTCACCAATATTTTAATCAAAATCAATTCTTCTACATCAACACGCCAATTGTAACAGGAGCAGATGCTGAGGGAGCTGGAGAAATGTTTGGTGTTACTAATTTTGATCTAAATAACATTCCGCGTAACGAAGAAGGAGAAATCGATTACACACAAGACTTCTTCGGTAGGAAAACCAACTTAACGGTTTCTGGCCAGTTGGAAGGCGAAACTGCAGCAATGGGATTGGGGCGTATTTATACATTTGGACCGACCTTCCGTGCAGAAAATTCTAACACCACGCGTCACTTGGCTGAGTTCTGGATGATCGAGCCAGAAGTTGCTTTCAACAATTTGGAGGACAATATCGACTTGGCTGAGGATTTCCTAAAATATGTGATCAACTATTGTTTAGAAAATTGCAAAGACGATTTAGAATTTTTGGATAAGCGTTTTGCAGAAGAGCAAAAAACAAAACCAGAAAAAGAAAGAGCAAAAGAAGGCCTTATCGAAAAGCTTCAAAACATTGTTGCTAAACGTTTCAAGAGAGTATCTTATACAGAAGCAATCGATATTTTATTAAATTCTAAAGAGAATAAAAAAGGAAAATTCGCATATCCAATCGAAGCTTGGGGCGCAGATCTACAATCGGAGCACGAGCGTTTCTTAGTAGAAAAGCATTTCGAAAGCCCAGTTGTGTTGTTCGATTATCCGAAAGATATCAAGGCTTTCTATATGAAGCTGAATGAAGATAACAAAACCGTTGCTGCGATGGACGTATTGTTCCCAGGGATTGGCGAAATTATCGGTGGATCTGAGAGAGAAGCGCGTTTAGATGTTCTTAAACAAAAGATGGAAGAAATGCATGTTGATGAGCACGAGCTTTGGTGGTATTTAGATACGCGTAAGTTCGGGTCTGTGCCACACGCAGGATTTGGTTTAGGACTAGAAAGATTGGTGCTTTTCGTGACAGGTATGACCAATATCCGTGACGTAATTCCTTTCCCAAGAACACCCAAAAGCGCTGAATTTTAATTCAGTTTTTAAAATACGTAAACCCGCCTTTCAAAACTTTTTTTGAAAGGCGGGTTTATTTTTTAGGAGCAATTTCCCGCTCTCGGCTATATCTTTAGGCTTGTCGCTCGGACGGCTCCGCTTGCGCTTCGCCGCCTCACTCCAACCCCAAAGGATGCCGCCTCCATCTGGGCTAGAGATTTGGGATAATCATTTAACCCGAGTTGGAGATAAGAAGATTAACATCTTTTTAGAAGCTTAGACGTTTTTATTTTTGAAACAAAAAAAAGCTTTGCTCATCCAGAGACAAGCAAAGCACATTTATAAATCTTTATTTTGAAAAAAATTCTAATTTAATTTATCCGTCAACTTCGCAAATTGCTTTTCAGCATTTTTCTCTTCATATAGAATGGCGAAAATCGTGTTGATAATCGGAAGTCTTAATTTTTTCTCCTTACATATGCTATAGATGCCATTAGTGGCGTAATAACCCTCCGCGACCATGTTCATCGATTGGATTGCAGACTTAACCGTATAACCTTTCCCAATTAAGTTTCCGAGATTTCGGTTACGCGAGAATAATGAGTAAGCTGTTACCAAAAGGTCACCAAGATAAGCGCTTTCATTAACATCGCGAGGTTCTGGATACACAGCTTCGAGGAAGGTTTCCATCTCACGAATCGCATTAGAAACATAAACCGCGATAAAGTTATCACCATAGCCCAATCCACTAGCAATACCAGCACCGATGGCGTAGATATTTTTTAGGATTGCGCTGTATTCATTACCAAGGATATCTTGACTTTCGTTCACTTTAATGTAGAAAGAAGAGAATATTTTGGAAAGAATTTCGGAGTCTTTTTGGTCTGCTGCTGCAATTGTTAAGTAAGAAAGACGCTCCATCGCAACTTCTTCCGCATGACAAGGTCCCGCAATAACGGCTTGATTTTTATAACCAATCTGGAATTTGTCACGAAGGTAATTTGCAACAATATCATTGTATTCTGGTACAATACCTTTAATTGCTGAACAAAATAATTTTTCTTGATAATTACAACTTAGATTTTCTAAAGTAGCCGCAAGATAAATGGATGGCGTTGCTAAGACAACAATGTCGCAAGCTTCAACCAGTTCGTTAATATCAGTAGTAAGTTTTAGTTGCTTCATGTTAAAGCTAACCATTGGAAGATAAGTTGGATTGTGCCCACGCAATTGTATTGCTCCTTTTACAAACTCGTTACGGACATACCAATGCACGGTTTTACAGTTTTCTGTCAGCATTTTTACAATTGCTGTTGCGAAACTTCCACTTCCTACAACACCTATTTTGGGTAGTTGAGGAGATTTTGTTTTTGCCATTTTGTTCACTTATTTTAACCTTATGCAAAGCTACAATTATATAATTAAAATGAAAATTTATCATTGCAAAATCAATAAATACCTATTATTAGGTATTTCATAGAATTAAAAAATAATTAAAGTTTGTTAAATATTTTACTGTAAATGACCGTTTTATAAAAAATGATTATTTTTGCATTCTTAATTTTTAACGTATAATCAAGCAGATATATATGAAGAGATTTTTGAGAAGTAATAAAAAGACTAATATCGTTTTGGGATGTTTATTAGTTGTTGTTTTTGCTCAAGCCATGTTAATCGGAAAACTTTATTCTGAGAAAGATGACAAAAATTATCAAGTTAATTTAGTAAAAATTAACACGGTAAAAGATAGTATTGATCACCGCGAACTAAAGGAAAATCTTTTGAATGTTGATAAAGTGGTGCGTAATCTTAATTCATTTTTAGTTTCCAAAAACGTATCGGATGTAAGAATTGAAAACCTTGCAAAAGATAGCTTGGCAAACGAAGTTTATCTATCAAAACAAAGTAATCGTTATAGCCAGTATCTAGTAGATCTTGAAAAAAAATTACAGAAAGTACCGTTAGGTGTTCCGACTTCGGGCTATATTTCTTCTAACTTCGGAATAAGAAAAAATCCTATACCGTTCAAAACAGTTTTTGCTTCTGTTAAACCTTTGAAACCTGCTGCAACAGATAGTACTGGCTCAATTGCCACATTAAAGGAAGATCCAAAAGCAAGTCAAAATGCTCCAGCTGAAAAAGATCAAATGCAATTCCATAAAGGGATCGATGTCGCTGTAGCCTTTGGTTCTGATGTTGTTGCGGCGGCAGCTGGTAAAGTTTTGTTTGCTGGACAGAAGGGTGGTTATGGTAATTGTGTCATCATTTCGCATGGAAACGGATTGGCAACGCTTTACGGGCATCTTTCTAGTATTTCGGTAGCTAACAACCAAGAAGTGAAAGTGGGAGAGGTGATCGCAAAATCTGGAAATTCTGGACGTTCTACTGGTCCACATCTTCACTATGAAGTTCATAAAAATAACACGCCGGTTAATCCGAAATTGTTCATGAATTTATAAAATATTAAAAGCATCTTTTTAAGATGCTTTTTTCTTTTTCTATTATCTGTAAATATTAAATTGTTCACGAATTTTGCGTGAGCGATGGCAGCGGAAATCCTTTGGGTTGACGCGAGGCGACGGAGCGTAGCGGAGCCGTCCGAGCGTCAAGCTAAAGATTGTAGCGGACGTAGCGACCCGAAGTTATGCTTTGGCTTTGACTTTGGAAAAACGAGGGGCACGCCCAAAATAAAAAAATCCCGAAACTTGGTAAGTATCGGGATTTTTGTGAAGTATAACTTTAATTATTTCTTAAGCTCTTCAAGAAACTCATCGTGAGAGATTGCTGTTTCTTTTTTGCTTGCTTTTTCTAGGATAGCGTCTTTTAGTTTTGCCATACCAACTTCTGAAGAGATTTGACGTACTTGGTTTTCGTCTTTCAACATTTCAACCGCATATTTTTGTACTTCTTCGTCAGATAAGTGGTGGATACCGTAGATTGCTAATTGATTTCTAACCAACTGCTCAGCTTGTGCTAATACGTCGTTGTAGTCTAAAGAAATTTCGTTTTGCGTCATCAACTTACCTTCTAAGATTTGGTATTTGATTTGGTTTTTCTCTTTTTCAAGAATTTCTTTTGCTTGCTCTTCAGATTGGATGTTTTGGTTAGAGAACATCAACCATTTTGTTAAGAAAGCTTCAGGAAGTTTAACTTCTTCTTTTTCAGAAATTTGTTCTAAAATTTTGTTAACGAAATGTACATCAGCATTTTGTTGGAAATACTCGTCTAACTCTTTTTTAACACGCTCTCTAAGTTCTTCCTCTGACTTAATTTCGTCTTTACCATAAACTTTATCGAACAATTCTTGGTTAAGTTCTGCCAAGTCTAGACCGTAGATGTCTTTAACAGTTACCTCAACTTCGTTGTGGTGCATGTTTTCAGCTTCATCTTTGTTGATGCCTAATTCTTTAGCAAGATCTTCTTTAGCTACTAAATCTTCTTTAGAAACTTTTACAGATTCATCTTTTTTAAGAGACTTAACAAGATCGTATACTGCTTTAGTTTCTTTGTTAGCTGTAACGTGCTTTGGCGCGTGGTTGTGCTCACCTTCTGCACCTTCTTCTACAACTTGCTTAACTTCTAGAGCGATGTAAGAATCTTTTCCGATTTTGTCTTGCTCTACACGCTCAGCAAAACGCTTTTGCATGTTTTCTACACTTGTAGTGATTTCTTTATCAGACGCTTCAACTTTGTAGTGTGGCGCTTCGTATTTTGAAAGATCGATTGTCAATTCTGGCTCGTAACCAACTTCGAAAGCTACAGAAACTTGGTCAGCATTGTAGTCTAACTCGTTAACTGGAAGAGGTACTGGTTGACCTACCAATCTCAATTTGTTATCATTAACATAAGCGTTAAGCGCCTCAGAGATTTGCTTGTTGATTTCTTCAAAAGCGATACCAGCTTCATATTGTTTTTTAACCATACTTAATGGCACTTTTCCTTTTCTGAATCCAGGTACTTGCGCATTTTTAGCGTAGTTAATTAAAGTTTTGTCAACTTTTTCTTTGTAATCTGATTTATCCAAAGTTACAGTAAGTAATGCACTTACTTCGTCATGGTTTTTTGCTGTAACGTTCATTATTAATTAATTGAAATTTTAGTTGGCAAAAATAGTCAAAAAAGAGCGATTTGCAAAATTAATCCTTAGACTAATCATAGCAAATCGCTCATAAAATATGTTAATTTTAATTTTATCGAAGATTTTGTTTATTTTCTTCAACAAAATTGATTCTTAAGATCTTAATTCGTGATACCGAAAGTTGCTTCTGCATCTGTCTCGCCACCAGTTACACTTCCCCAAGCTGTTCCGTTAAGGTTTTCGTTTGCCGAAGCTGGCTCGTGGACCAATGTCATTATTAATTTTGGAGAAGAATCTTTTGTAGCTTTTACAACAGTCCATTTTGTTTTAAGACCAACACGCACGCCTTTTTTGTTGGGTGTATCTAGACGCTCCAATTGGATCTCCGATTTTGGAAAATTGAAAATCATGAAATGCTCATCTTTCGCCATTTCGATCTCGCTGGTTACATCTTCGCTGCCATTCATGAATTGTGCTGTAACTTCATAGCTTTTTCCGTCTTCCAATTTTATTGCGGGTGCAGCGCCAGATCCAACGCTGTAATTATAATCTTGAACATTATTGGTTGTCAAATTCTTAACATGTAGTACGATATTCGTTAGTTCTTCTTGTGGAAGATCATCCGCTTCGAAGTCGTTGTCTCGGCTACAAGATACGATGCTAAGGCTAATAAATGCTAATAAAAATAGTGTGCTTAATGTTCTGATTGATAATATGTTTTTCATTTTGATTTGTTTTAAGTCGTTTTTCATTTTGAAGTAAAATTCGTCAGTTCGAGTGGTTTTTCACAGTCATATTTTTAAAAATTATATCGAGAACAGAATTTTATTTTTTAATAATAGTTTCAAAATGCGCGACGGATTTGTTAATAAAGTTTAATTAAATTTTAAATATTGATACTAAAAATTGTATCTGAAATTGATAATAATATTGCGACCTATATCTTCCGAGAAATATCTAATACGGTTGAGATAATCGCGATAAGCTTTGTTAAATAAATTCTGCACCGTTAAACCAGCCGAAAGATTTTTTGTTAAATTAAATCCTGCTTGTACATTCCAAAGGCTGTAAGCTGGCGGTGGCGTACTAAAATCAACCGTTTTTGTGACCTCGACACCGTTTTCATAAAATGTAATTTCAGAATTGTGAATCGGAAAACGATTTTGTTTTAAAACGCTTCTGTTTTCTAAATTAACGTAGAAGTTGTTCCAATTTTTACGTTGGTATTCCAAACTGTTGCTAAAGTTGGTTGGCATCATCAAGATCAAAGGCTCATCGTTGGTGGTGTCTTGTCCATAAAGATAAGCACCACGACCACGATAGGTGAGGTCGTCTGTCAAATGGAGATTAACATCGACATCAACGCCCAACATTTTTGCATTGATTTGACGATATTCCCAAACTGGAAAAGGTCCAACTTGCGTCGCTTGCTGAATGCCCGTCGGAATCTGATTGATGAAATTGTGGGTGATGAAATAATACGGATTGATACTAAAATCTAAACCTTTCAACACATCCGCTTTTCCGTCAATCAACAAATTGAATTGATGCCCAGATTCGTTTTGCAAACGCATATTTCCTTTTTCGATAATCGCCGCAGAGTGGTGTAGACCTTCAGCAAAGAGTTCCGCAACATTGGGTGTTCTTTCAACTTTTGCGTAATTAAATTTCACACCAAAATTTGGATTGGCTTTCCAATCAATCCCAACATTGTAAGAAAAGTTTTTAAAATTAAGAATCGGATTAGTCAATACACGATTTTGATACGTTCGCACATAAAACTGCGAAAAATTTTGCGCATAATTATTCGTCCAATCTTTGTAGTCATACCACTTGACAACATTGTATTTGGTAGCATCATAACGTGCGCCTGCTTCAACATTTAGGTTTGATAAAAGTTTATATTTAAAAATAGAATACAAACCTCCCGAATATTTATCATAATTCGGAACCAAACGTCTGGCTTGGGTTTTCGGATTCGAGTAATTGTTTTGATACATCAGATCAATGCCTGTTTCCAAAGACCATTTTTCGCGCTCCAATAGATCGTTAATGTTGAATTGATTGGTGATTAGTTCCAAATCCAAACTTGGGATACTATTGAGATCACCACGACGAAGATCATATTCTTTTCGATGATTATATTGGAAACTATAACTCGCCGAAATCTTTCCTAAATTTTCAAAACGTTTAAAAGCCGAAATTTTCGCAATATGATGTTCGATTTCTTGTCTTGGATTATCAATCGAATACCCAAAATCTCTCATATACAAAGGTTCTGGCGCTGTCATCGCCAAATAAAAATCTTTGTCATTGCCAACATGCGAACCGCGGAAAATTCCTAAGTTTTGATTCGTGACATAATAATCAAACGAAATCCCTTGCTTGAATTCATTCTTTTGAACCGTAAAGTTAAAAGAAGAAAACTCGCTTCCCGTGTTCATCAAATCATAGTTAGGCGCGGATAAATCACCAAGCTTTTTGTAGCTTCCATTGGTTTTGATTGCCCAACCATTTTCCCACGTTTTTAAAACTTTAAGGTCTACGCCAAGTCCACGACCATTCGACATCCCCGAAAGATTAGCCGATCCACTTATGCTGTCTTTCTTTTTGTAAATCTCAGGTTCCAAAACGACAACGCCACCAACAGTGTCCGTTCCGTATTTGAGAGCTGAAGCGCCTTTTATCACATCGATGTGTTCAAAATTGGTGATGTCAACATTAGGAGCATGTTCTACACCCCATTCTTGTTCCGCCAATTTTACACCATTGTTGATAATGGAAATTCGGCTGCCGTACATACCGTGGATAATCGGCTTGGCGATGCTGTTTCCGGTTTTCAAAGTTCCAACACCAGAGATTTTGGTCAACAGATTACCGAGATTCTCTGTGGAATTTCGTTCGATGTTTTCTTTATCCAAAGTCTTGATAATGATTGCGCCTTTGGATTTGTGTGGCGCATGTATCGTAATGCTTGCAATTTCTTCTGTGTGATGCTCCAACAGAATTTCCAAATGTAGATTTTTGTTAAGTTCTATTTTGGATTCGTAAGCGTTACATTTTGGGTGCGTTACGATAATGTTGTAAGTCCCAGCTTTGATGTTTGAAAGTGTGAAATTACCTTTTGCATCCGTTTTTGTCGAAAGACTTCCCACGACAACTGTTGCATCACGCAACGCAGATTTGTCATGAAAATCCTTCACCACGCCCTCCACTTTGTACATAGATTGCGCCATTAACAATGTTGTCCCCAAAAGGAGAAACATTACTTTGAATATTGTTTTCATTAAGTTGAATTTCAGTATAACATATCCAAAAGGGAAAGCCCAAATGGAGTGAATTTAATTGCTATTATTACTGAAAAACAGGAGGACCTCGCAAATAGAGGCTGGTAATATTGTAATTGAAAAAGCTTGACTGCAAAACTGCAAACTCCTGCTTTTCCGAAAAAGTTTTGATTGTTGAAAATTCAAAGTCGATTGGCTCGATGCTGTGGTTGGTCGTCAAAAAATGACAAGCCAAACAGTCATTAGCACTCGAGAATTTTTCTAACGAATTTTTCTCGAATTTTACTTCCTTCGAAGTCGAAAAGTTAAGTTGAAACTCGGAATGATGTTGATGTAAGTAGGGCGAAAAGACAAGCAACAACAAATAAAGTCCAGTAATAAAACTGGAGATTATCGATTTATGTTGTTGGTTTTTTCTAAACATCTTTACAAAGTTAGTGTTTTATGTTTTGATATATTTAATTTAAAAACAATTATGTGTTGTTATATGTCTTTAAAAACTAAAATTTGTTACGATTATTTTTCGGAATCGAAGTAAAGACGGTAATATTTACCTTTTTCATCTTGTCCAGTTTCTAGTTTGTCGCGGTCGCCATGAACGTAGATGTGGAAGTTTTTGTCAAGCTTAATGACTGATTTGAAGTGTCGTTGTTGCTTTTTAACTGCTGATTGATTAATCGGAAAATCTTCTGAAATGCTGACTTGCATGTCGTTTTCGTAATCGGTTTTAAAGTTTGAAAAACTTTCGATAACGTGTTCGTCTACCAAGATTTCGTTAACGAAATCATCGTATTTGAATTCTTCTTTTTCTTTGAAGAAGTTAATTGACTTGTTAAGAAAGTCTGCTTGATCGGCTCTTGACACTTCAAATTCTTGAGGAAGTTGCGTCGTGATATAATCTTTGTAAACTGCCAAAGTCTCTTGCGTGTGGAAGAAGTCGTTGTCGCGTTGTTTCACTTTTAAAAAATCCTCGAACCAGTAATACATGTCACCGTTTTTGTTGTTGTCGACAACGGATAAGATGTAGCCAGATTCTTTATCGTTATTGTAGATAAGCGCCGCTTTGTCAATCTTTGAAAGTCCAATCCCGAAATCTCTTTCAATTTCGAAAGATTCGTTTTGCGGATATATTTTGAGGAAAGCTTCTTTTTTTTCGGTTTTGAAAATTCCGATTTTGTCAATTTTTCCGCCTTCTGGATCTTCTTCGGAATCAAAGAATACGATGAATACTTCGCCGTTTTGAACACGTGGATTTTCGGCAGCTTCGTAAAGGTGTTTTGCAATGTTTTCGGACTCCCAAAGGAATTTGTTTTTGTCTTCAAAAATCTCAGCAACCGAACTGTACACGGGATTGTTAACTAAATAGGTGTCGCTGTAAAACTGAAATTGCTCTTCGGACTTGAAAGCGTTAAGGAAATAATTTCCTAATAACTCCTTCATATCTTCGTGCAGCTCTAGCTCTTCCTGAGAAAGGATTAACGGATCACCATTGATTTTGTTACCAACTTTGTGTACAACGATTTTAGAAAACATGTTATAATCTTTTTAGGATTGCAAAGATAGGAATCCGAAATTAAGATTCGATATCAATTTCATGAAGACTTTCTTTTTTTGAGAAATCTGTCAACGGACGCGTGAGGGCGAAGCGCATTGTTGGAGCTCGTGAGTTGAGGCGGCGGCTGAGCGAAGCGAAAGCCGCCGCCTCAACTAACAGCGACTGCGCGTAGACCGACGCTTTGGTTGGGCTAAGCTAGGAAAAGCGGCACGCCCAAATAGAAATATGCTTCTTGGAAATTATAAATTGTATTAAAGTTTTTAATAAAATAGTTAATATGTCAGAAAAATATTAAAGTTATCTAAATATGATGTTTGTCATGAAATTATTATTGTTGGTTAATTTTTGTAAAAACGAATATTAATTAAAAATTAGAATTAAGATGAATAAGGTAATAATTAAAAATGCGGTTTTAGGAATTTTATTATTTGGGTCAGCAAGTTTTGTAACGGCTCAAACTTCAGTGAAAAAGTCGCCAGATATGCAAGTAGCACAAGAACAAGTGAATCCAGCTATTGAAGCTTTGAAAAAACAAGTGGAAGCTAATCCAAAAGATAATAATGCGCTGGTGAATCTTGCGGTTGCTTATCAAGAAGGGAAGGACTGGACGAATGCGTTAGAAACTTGGAAAAAAGTAACAACTGCGCTTCCAGATTGGGCGCCAGCATACTATAGTGAAGGTTATGTGTATCAATCTTTGAAAGATGTGCCGAATGCAACATCTTCGTATCAAAAATATATTAATCTAGTTAAGCCTGAGGAATTAGAGGCTAGTAAAGCAAATTTGGCTTATGCTCACTTTTTTGTAGCTTATTCTCAATTTGCAACTAACAAAGAGGAAGCGAAAAAGAACATAGCAAAATCTCTTGAGTATGACGCAACTAATGCTGATGCCATTAAGCTGAAAGAGGCTTTGGATAAATAATTGAATAAGAATAATGCAATAAAAAACGCTTCAAATTTTTGAAGCGTTTTTGTTTTTTTTATCCTTTGAATTCTCCCATATCGATAAACTTCTCTTGACGATCTTTCATTAGTCGATCTCCCGACTGTTTTGATAAAGTTTTAATGTCTTTAAGAATCACTTCTTTAACATTTTCAAAAGTTTGTTTTGGATCATAATGCGCACCTCCAAGTGGTTCTGGGATAATAGCATCAATCAATTTTTCTTTTAACATGTCAGGCGCTGTCAACTTCATTGTAGCGGCTGCAGTTTCTTTATACTCCCAACTTCTCCAAAGAATTGCTGAACAGTTTTCTGGTGAAATAACAGAATACCAAGTGTTTTCTAACATATAGACGCGGTTACCAACACCAATTCCTAATGCTCCTCCTGAAGCGCCTTCTCCAATAATAATGGTGATAATTGGCGTTTTCATTTGGCACATTTCCAAAATATTTCTTGCAATTGCTTCACCTTGTCCACGCTCTTCAGCTTCTAAACCAGGATAAGCGCCCGGTGTATCTACCAACGTCACAATAGGAATGTTAAACTTCTCCGCCAACTTCATAAGACGCAAAGCTTTACGGTAACCTTCTGGGTTTGACATCCCAAAACGACGATGTTGTCTTTCTTTGGTTGTTCTACCTTTTTGAGTCCCGATAATCATCACACTCTCACCGTTTATTTTGATAAGTCCGCCAATCATCGCCGGATCATCACCAAAGTTGCGGTCGCCGTGTAACTCCACAAAGCTATTTTCGTCAGCAATCCCTTTGATATAGTCCAAAGTGTATGGTCTGTCTGGGTGACGAGATAATTGCACACGTTGCCAAGGCGTTAGGTTTCCGTATATTTTTTTCTTGGTAGCAAGAATTTTATCTTCAATCTTTTTGCAAGATTCTTTAACATCTACACCGCTTTCTTCACCTACTAGAGCACATTTGTCATATTGCTCCATAAGGTCTTTTACCGGTTGTTCAAAATCTAAGTATTCCATTGTTTGTATAAGAATTCAATCTTCAAAAATAGCGTTTTTTTATAACATCTAAATTTTTTAAAAATCGAAATGTATTATTTTATGTTAGAAATAGCATTTTTAAGTCTCAAAATACTTTCGTCTTTTCCAAGAATTGAAAGAATATCTGGTACATCTGGTCCTTTTAGTTCTCCAACTAAAGATAAACGAAGTGGCATCATTACTTTGCCCATTCCAAGTCCTTTTGCTTCTGCAAAATCGTGGATAGTTTGTTTTAAAGTTTCTGATTCGAAGTTTGAAGTTTGAAGTTGATCAGCGAATTCTTGCATTAAACTTCCAGTTTCTTCGTTCCATGCTTTTTTGCTAGCTTTTTCGTCGTAAGAAGTTGGCGCTTCGAAGAAAAATTTGCTATCGTTATAAATATCTTTAATGAAACTTGCTCTTTCCTTCATCAAAGAAACAATTTTCAACAAAGTGTCATTATTTAAACTTGAATTTTTAACCTCATCCAATTCTTTGAACAATTCTAAAACTTCAGCATCCGATTTTTTCAATAAATATTCGTGATTAAACCAAACTGCTTTTTCAGGATTAAATCTTGCGCCAGCTTTGTGAACTTTATGAAGATCAAATTCAGAAATCATTTCGTCCATCGTCAAGATTTCTCTATCGTTTGCAGGACTCCAACCCAACAAAGCAACCATATTGATGAATGCATCTGGGAAATAACCTGACTCTTTGTATCCTTTCCAAATATCACCGCTCTCAGGATCTTTAAAATCCATCGGGAACACTGGGAAACCAAATTTAGCGCCATCTCTTTTGCTTAATTTTCCTTTTCCTTCTGGTTTTAAAATCAATGATAAATGCGCAAATTGTGGAGCTTCCCAACCCATTGCTTCGTACAACAAAACGTGAAGTCCCAGTGAGGGCAACCACTCTTCACCACGAATAACATGAGAAATTTTCATTTCGTGATCATCGATAATATTGGCGAAATGGTAAGTTGGCATTCCGTCATTTTTTACCAAAACTTTATCATCTAAAGTATCAGTATTTACACTAAAATTTCCACGAATGATATCTTCCATATTCAGTTGACGACCAACTGGCATTTTAAAACGCACAACATAAGGAACGCCGTCTGCTTTTAGTTTTTCCACTTCTTCATTAGAAAGTGTCAAACTGTTTTTCATACGATTTCTCGTGAAATTGTTGTAAGCAAAAACTTCACCTTTAGCTTCAAATTCAGCACGAATTGCATCTAGTTCTTCTGGCGTATCAAAAGCGATGTAAGCATAATCTGTCCTTAAAATTTGTTCTGTATATTTATCGTAAATATCACGTCTTTCAGATTGACGATAAGGTCCGTAAGGTCCACCATGAATCGGACTTTCATCTGGGATTAATCCGCACCATTCCAGAGATTTCATAATATAATCTTCAGCACCTTCCACATATCTCGCAGTGTCGGTATCTTCAATTCTTAATACAAAATCGCCTCCGTTATGTTTAGCGAAAAGATAATCATATAATGCAGTTCTTACACCACCCAAATGCAAAGCACCTGTAGGACTTGGCGCAAAACGGACTCTTACTCTTTCCATTGTTTGAAAAATTTAGAGTGCAAATTTACGAAAAATGAAGAGATTATGTTAATTTTAGCTAAGTTTGTATGATGACAAAAGTAGAAAAGCAAAATAAAATTTTATTCTATATAAAAGGCTACTCAACGCAGTTTCTTCCAAAGCAAAATCTTGAAAAAAAAATTAATGCTCTTCGTAAAATTTTGAGTAAAAAAGATTTGGATGTTGCTGAATATCGCGTTGACTACTATAATAAATTGTCAGAAAAACAAAAAGTTACACATTCTGGGACGCGAATTAAAGATCTAAAACATCCTAAAACACCCAAGTCGTACTATTTTGATACTTACGAATATGCTCGCTATTTTGATGACAATCTTCTGATTGATTATGCCTTTGGTGATGTTAACACGATTTTACCAATTCCAATGATTACAAAAAGTCGTCCGATTGCAGGAAGTAACGAAAATAATATTCTTTTAAAGCTAGATAAAGCGAGACATTTTGTGTCGGTCGATGATAGAAAAGATTTTAATAAAAAAAACAACCTGTTAATCGGACGAGGAGGAATCTATCAGGAACATAGAATTCGTTTTTTTGAGAAACATTTTGAAAATCCATTGTGTGATATTGGACAAGTTAATTTGAAAGAAGGCAACCCTAAATGGATAAAACCAAAGATGACTATCGATCAACATCTTGATTATAAATTTATCTTAAGTCTTGAAGGTACTGATGTTGCAACTAATCTAAAATGGATAATGTCTTCAAATTCTATTGCTATTGCGCCTCCTCACAAAATGGAAACTTGGTATATGGAAGGAACTCTTATTCCGAATGAGCATTTTATACAGATTGCTGATGATTTTTCTGATCTTGATGAAAAACTGGAGTTTTATACTAGTAATCCAAAAGCCGCATTAGAGATTGTTGGGAATGCGAAAAGATTTAGATCGAATTTTAATAATGAAAATCTCGAAGATTTAATTGCATTATTGGTGCTCAAAAAATATTTTGAACAAGTTGATTAATGACAAGCATAATCCATTATAATTATTACATTTTCCTTTTCCCCAAAAGTTGGTCACTAGCGAATAGGATAAATGATTGAAGGGGGAATTTGGATTTCATTTCCGATTTAACAATACTAAATCTTCTCTTTAATTCGTGTAAATTTTCATTGAAAAATGTCTGTTGAGCAGGATTGTTAGATAAGTTTTCTTTATTGATTTTATAAGCGTTGTTGAATCGTCGTAATAATTTTTTATACTCTTTAAAATTTTTATTTTTTTTATCGATACTAAAATAGTTGGTGATCGATTTTTTTGTTTCAGTAGAGTTTTCGTAAAATACACTCCCTACTTGTTGCGTAGCGTGTCGTCGATAAGAAATTAATTTTTCATCAAGAAAGTATAATTCATCATGTAGTACTGCCACTAAAGCAATCCATCGATCATGGTGCATTTCGTCGATTAAAGGTATCGGAATTATCTGGTCAATTAGCTTTTTTCTGAATGCCATAGTTGCACCAGTACAAAAATTATCGACAAGA
Organism: Soonwooa sp. T0.1_25; assembly: GCF_057652215.1. Lineage (NCBI taxonomy): Bacteria > Pseudomonadati > Bacteroidota > Flavobacteriia > Flavobacteriales > Weeksellaceae > Soonwooa > Soonwooa sp. T0.1_25. The sequence goes on from NZ_JBYFBZ010000009.1 coordinate 39,710, forward strand.
TTTAGGATGTTGTACTTGTCAAAGATGTAACCATTTTCTTCAACTAATTTTGGAAAATCCCACACCGGTATTGTGTCAATGTTTAAACTGTTTTCATCAATAATATTTCCATTGGTGCATATTGCAGATATGTTATTTTTTTTCTCAAAAATTTCGAGGATTTTCTCAACCTTATTTGGAGACCATATATCGTCTTGATCACATAAGAAAATAATGTCATTATTACATAAGGAGATAGTCTTTTCAAAGTTTTTTACACTGCGAAGATTGTGATCGTTACTGATTATATTGAATTTCCCTGGATTTTTTTCTGAATAACTTCTTAGAATGGATATTGTTGAATCAGTAGAACAATCGTCACAGACTACAATCTCGTCTATTGGACTTGTTTGGTTCAAAATTGAATCTAATTGCTGCGATAAAAATTTTTCGCCATTATATGTACAAAGTGCTACTGAGGTTTTCATTTTTTTTTGCGTGTAATTTTTATTCTAAAATGTGGTTAATCCACGTCGTGAAAGAATATTTCTCAATGTCTTTCTTTTCTAAATTTTTATAATCGGCATTAACGAAATTTTCAATTACCTGCGGCGTAATGTTGGTATCCCAAACTAAAATATTAGATTGTGAATACAACTCATGTTCACGAGAAAGTTTATTATTTGTAATTAATTTTTTTGATAAATATATCGCTTCAAAAAAACGAAACGATAAGCCGTTGTGAACAGTATCTACAAAGTCTAATATGATATCCGACTTCTGGATTTGCTCCATAACTTGTGGATAGGTAAGTGGGTCTTTTATAAAAGTAATACCAGAATCTGCATATTTTTTTGGAGTTTCTTCATTAAAATATAAAAGCTTAATATTAATAGTGTAACCTAATTTTTTTAGAATTTTTGTTAAAAATAGGATACTTTCAATTCTATTCTCAACAAAGCTTCCAATGAAAAATACTTCTTTATTTTTGCTGTTGTTCGCATTGTAACTCGTAGCAATGTCAAAATAAAAATTACTGGTTAGTAAGATGTTAGAATGTGTTTTTTTGTATTTTTGAAAATCGTTTGGATCGAAAACAAAAAACTTATCGAAAATTGTAATTAATGTTTTTGCCTTGGGATAACGATCAAGTCCGTCCCACTGATAGCCAATTAATTTTTTTGCTTTTGTTTTGAGTAGCAGTAATGTATCTTTCGTAAAGTAGTCTGGGCGAATAACTAATGCATAGTCTGCTATCGAATTTAGATTTTGAAACTGATGAGCTAGTTGAACACTATCGAAATTTAATTTTAAGTTTTGTTTAAAATTTTTATCATTAAAAAATGTTTTTCTAAAAAAATTAGTCAATTTTTGAATGATATTGACGTATCTAAAATCTTGATCACTTGCATAAAATAACTTAACTTCAAATCCACATTGCTCTAGATTATCTAAGAAAGCTTTGTAGATTTCGAAGTGCTTGGGCATTATTAATATGATTGATTTTTTCACAACATTTTGTTTAAGCATTTACTATTCTCATTATCCACTCGCTAAAGCTGTATTTCTTCACAATATCATATGGTAGATCGACGTATGATTTTTTTACAAAATCTGGAATTAACTTATAGTTATTATTCTCAATTACGAAAATGTTATTCGGGTGATAAAAGTCGTACTTTTTAACCTCAACATTATCGGTTATAACTTTCTTTTTATAATAAAGTCCTTCAAAAAAACGTATAGACAAGCCTGCATGTCTTGGATCTACAAAATCTAATAATACATCCGAGTTTTTAACCAACTCGATATTTTCTATAAATGTAATCCTATTTTTAATGTAATTTATCTTGGGATTTTTGCTGTTGTTTTCTTCAAACTCTTGTAAAATAAAATTGAGACGAAAGTTATTTTCATCCGCAAACATGATGAAATTATTTATTTTGTTGCGTCTGTTTTCCCAATCAAGACCCACGAAATATAAAATTGGATTTCCAGATTGTGACGCTGGTTTTAGATTATCAAAATGATCTACATCAAAATAGAAATTCGTAGTTTTTCTGATATTCGGTACGCCTTCAACATTTTCAAAGCAGAAAAAAGTATCAAATAATGAAAAATAATTCTTTACAGCTGGAAATTTTTCAATGCCATCCCATTGATAAGCAATGAGTTTTGATGTTCTTCCTTTTAATTTTTTAATAAACGAGATTGGAAATTCATCGGGTCGAATCACAAGAATATAATCAAAATGTCCATCAAGATTCTCTGCTATTTTCAAAAACTCCTTCTCTGTAAAAATTTTGACAAGTTCTTTTTTATAAGATTTATCTTTTTGAAATGTCTTTTTAAAAAAATTAATTAATCTTTCGCTGTTTTGATATTTAAATTTAGGAATTTGATCTGTCACTAAACTTGCATGAAAACCCAACTTTTCTAGATTTTTCACGAAAAGTTCAGGGAAATCGGAGTAACTAGGCATTACCAAAAGAAAGCTTTTTCCTTGCATTATATTACTTTAGAGAATACAAAATTTTATACGTTTTAATGATTTTTCTAAGACTATTAATTGGGTTTCTGAAAAAGTATTTTTTAATTATGCTGAAATCGTGTCGCGATAGAACATTTAGACTTCTATAATACAAGTCGTTGTTTTTAGACAAAATTCGTTGTTTCCCCAGAGGCTTATAATTGGTTTTTAAAGCTGCTTCTAGTCGCGAAATTATTTCTGAGCTAAGTTTGTCTTGTTCTCTAATTGCAAAATCTAAGAATATTTTTTTGATATAAACTGCATAATAATTAGAAATTATTTCATAATCTTTTTTGATGGAATATTGATTTAAAATTTCTTCCATAACTTGGATGTACGACTCGAGATTTCGATCACCAAGATTTTTTGTGATAGAATTTAGGTTATCAATACGGTAAAAATATGTTTCTTGGTTTATAAACTTTACATTTTTTGCTAAAAGCATGGTTTCAAAAAACCACAGTTCATCTTCATGCAAAATCTTATTTTTAAAGCGAAGATTATTTTTCTTAATAAAATCTGATTTGTACAATCTATTTTGTGCAACAGGCGTAAGACCTGTTTCCATATTTCTAATAATTACTTCATATTGAGTATTTTCAAAATTAATGTCGCCTTCCGAAGGATGCAATAAGCTCGAAAGTCTATTTATTTGATTATCAACAATTGTTGAGCTTGTTGTAATTCCAGTAACGATATCATTGTTTTGATAAGATGACACTAATGAGGTGATCGCATCGTCGGTTAAGATATCATCCGAATCCAGAAAAAAGATAAAGTCACCATCCGCAATATCAATACCTCGATTGCGGGTTGCAGAAAGTCCAGCATTTTCTTGTGTTAAAACTTTTATCCGAGAGTCTATCAGTCCATAAGTTTTTATTATTTCGAAAGTCTTATCGGTACTACCATCATTGATAAGGATACATTCCCAATTTTTATAGTCTTGATTAATGACAGAAGTAACGCAAGCATCAAGGTAATTCTCTACATTATAACAAGGTACAATTATAGATACAAGAGGTTTTTCTGTCATTTTTTTGCAATTAGCTTTGTATAAAGATTCGGTTGATAATAATACAATCTTATGTAAAAATAATATTCTGGGCCAATATCAGTAATAGGATATTTAAGAAATGTTTTGAAAGATTTTCTGATGTTTTCCTTTTCTTGTTGCATTTCATTTTTAGGCGTTTGTCGGAGAATACGCTTAAGAACCATCAAAAGTTTTCTAATAATATTTTTAGTGATTTTTTTCTGATCTTTAATCTGAGTTGTAGCTTGCCAGAATTTAAAAACCTCCATTATCGCTAAGTAGAAATAATATGCGGTCTCGGGAGAAAGGTTGTGAGAGAGACTATTTTCTCTTTGTATGTAATGGTAAAGTTTATCATTAGATTTTACAACCTTTATTGCTTTGTCGAATACTTTAAATAGCGTCGAATAATCCTCAAATGATTTTAAATCCTCAGGAAAACTTATATCTTTTAAAAATTTAGACTTGTAAAGCTTTCCCCATGGATGACTTTGTATGACACTATCTTCTAGTAAAAGCGACAATGCTCTTTTCCCATCAAATACTCGTTCATTAGAAATGGGCTTGTTAAAAACTACATTTCCTTCTTCATCCTCATAAGAGGCTTCTATAACGGCAATATCAGAATTTTCTTCAGCCAGTAGATCAAATAAAGTACTGCAGTAATTAGGCTCAACCCAATCATCGGAGTCAACAAAACAAATGTATTCGCCAGATGCGGTTTTCAGACCCATATTTCGTGCTCTCGAAACACCACTATTACTTTGTTTAATGACAATAATGCGCTTATCACTTTCTTGAAATTCTTTGTAAATTTCGGCACTTGCGTCTGTAGAACCATCATCAATAATGATAATCTCCAAATTACAGTAAGTTTGATGAATAACAGAATTGAGACATTTGCTTAATGACAATTCAGCATTATAGCAAGGGATAATTATACTTATCAAAGGGTAACTACTCATGCGCATTGCAATAGGCTGTTATTAGTTCTGTACCTTTATCATAAAACGCTAACAGTAACTCATTTAGCTTAGGATAAAAAGATTTTGTAATAAAAGCTTTATTTGCTAAATATTTTATGTTGCAATTTAGCAGAAAATATTAAGCCAAACAAATTTTCGAGTTCCGAGCTTTTAACCTAAATTTGAATTAAAATATATAAATATTAGTATTCTCAAAGAGAATATTAGACTTAAATAGCATCATAATGAATATCGTGTATTTAGTTTTCGGAGATAAAATGGAGAATTATCAACAAGTATATTTTTCGATATATACCGCATTAGCTCGAAAAAGTAATAAAGACAGAATTATCGTTATCGCCGAAGATGAATCGTTATTTAAATCATTTGGAGACAATGTAGAAGTATTGCCAATTAATCGAGATGTTATTAAAGAGTGGGAAGGGAAGTATCAATTCTTTTGGCGCGTCAAGATAAAAGCTTTACAACTAGTTGCAGAAAAATATCCAAACGACCCAATTCTTTATTTAGATGGAGATACTTTTTTTTATCAAGATTTTGATGCTTTGCGAGAGGCTCTTGAGAATGGACAAAATTTTATGCATTTAGAAGAAGGGAAGCTATCACAATTATCATCGAAAACCGAAAAATTGATGTGGAAGCAAATGAAAGGCAAAACTTATCATAAATACACGATTGATGAAAATTCGGCTATGTGGAATGCAGGTTTAATAGGTGTCTCAGATAAGCATGTTGGGTGTTTGCAATATACTTTGGAAGTTAATGATGCAATGTGTGCAGATGGCATAACAAGAAGACTTATAGAACAGTTTGCTTTTTCTATTGGACTTAATGAGTATTCGTCGCTAAAACCTGCTGATGATGTTGTAGGACATTATTGGGGAAACAAAAAAGAATGGAATCAGATGATTGATTTGTTCATTAAAAAATCTTTTATGAAAGATTATATGCTTGATCAAATTATTGCTGAGGTTAAAGTAATGGAGCTAACAAAAATCCCTATTAAAGTTAGAGAATCCAATACGCAACGAAAACTTAAAAACTTTATTGACGGATTTTATAAAGATAAAAAAGAAGTATATATACGTTAAACATATTCTATATGTACAATAAAAGCTGAGGTAATCTCAGCTTTTATTTTTTAAAGTTATGTAGGTTTCATTAACGTAAAGACTTTGCAGATAGCTAATTTTCAAGCCATCAATTCCATCTAGAATTCCTAATTTCAAAAAATAGGTTTTAATAAACTTGAAGAAAACTTTACTCCAATGAGTAATACTCGAATATTTTTTACCTTTCTCGTGAAGTTCATTCCCTTTTAATAAGCCATAATAAAGCATTTTCTTCTTAAACTGTTCAAAGTTTGTGAAAGAATAATGCAAAAGCTTATGTTTCAAGACTCCAATACTCCCATCTACTTCAAGCGTTTCGTGGACTTTTTTACTTTCTGTGTAAGATGCTTTCGATTTTCTGAAAAGTCGAAAATTCTTATCATTCTGAGTTCCTGAGTAATTGATTTTCTTTTGCCCCACAAAAAAAGTTCTGTAGATATAATAAGCGTCTTTTGCGTCAGAATTATTAATAGTTTCAATAATTTCGTTCTGCAATAGTGGCGTTGTTCTTTCGTCACCATCTAAGAAGAAAACCCAATCATTTTGTGCTAAAGTTAGAGCTGTATTTCTTTGTTTAGTATAATCTACGAATTCTTGTTTGTGGATTTTAACTTTAGGGTTTTTCTGAGCAATTTCTACCGTATTGTCCGTGCTAAAAGAATCAACAACGATAATTTCATCACAAAAGTTAAAACAATCTAAAACTTCTGCAATGTTTTGTTCTTCGTTGAATGTGATAATTAATCCACTAATTTTTCGCATTTCATCGAAATGTATTAAGCATTCTTAAACTCTAAAACTGTTTTTTCAATGATGTTCACGCAATCCAATAATTCTTCTTTTGTAATAACCAAAGGTGGGGCAAGACGGATAATGTTTCCGTGTGTGGGTTTTGCTAGAAGTCCATTTTCTTTTAAAGCGACGCAAAGATTCCAAGCGGTTGAGCTTTCTGGTGTATCATTAATTAAAATTGCATTTAATAAACCTTTTCCGCGAACAGCGGTTATTAAATTTGTTTTTTGAATTAATTTTTCTATTTCAGAACGGAAAAGCTCACCCAATTCTTGTGAACGCTCCGATAATTTTTCTTCTTCAACTACGTCCAAAGCTGCAACGGCAACCGCACATGCTAAAGGATTTCCACCAAAAGTAGAACCGTGTTGTCCAGGCTTAATAACATTCATAATATTATCATTCGCTAAAACCGCAGAAACTGGATACATTCCCCCAGAAAGTGCTTTTCCAAGAATCAAAATATCGGGTTGTACATTTTCATGGTGACAAGCAATTAATTTACCTGTTCTTGCAATTCCAGTTTGCACTTCGTCTGCAATAAAAAGAACATTGTATTTTTTACAAAGTTCGGAAGCACCTTTCAAGAAACCTTCATCTGGAACGTAAACTCCCGCCTCACCTTGAATTGGTTCTGCTAAGAATGCAGCGATATTTTGAGCGTCAGCTTTTAAAGTTTCCTCTAAAGCATTTAAATCATTGTAAGGGATTTTAATAAAACCTGGTGTAAAAGGACCATAATTTTGGTTCGCATCTGGATCATTAGAAAAAGAAACAATTGTAGTTGTTCTTCCGTGGAAGTTATTTTCGCAAACGATGATTTTTGCAGCATTTTCTGCGATCCCTTTTATTTCATAGCTCCATTTACGAGCTAATTTAACAGCAGTTTCAACAGCTTCTGCGCCAGAATTCATGGGTAATACCTTATCAAAACCGAAAAGCGATGTAATTTTCTTTTCGTATTCTCCTAATTTATTATTGTAGAATGCTCTTGAAGTTAAAGCTAAAATTTGTGCTTGGTCTGTCAAGGCTTTTACAATCTTCGGGTGAGAATGTCCTTGGTTAACCGCTGAGTAAGCAGAAAGAAAATCATAGTATTTTTTACCTTCAACATCCCAAACATAAACGCCTTCACCTTTCTCTAAAACCACTGGAAGCGGATGATAATTGTGAGCGCCGTGCTTCTCTTCAAGTTCTATATAGTAGTTTGAATCTTTATTATTTTCCATATTATAAATATTTTTCGTTTGCAATTTAAAAAAATGCCCAACCTAAGCTGGGCAATTCATTTTTATTTTTAAATCTTAAATGCTGTATTCGTATTTACGATCCATCACAAAAGATTCCATAAATTTAGTTGTGTAATTTCCAGATAAGAAGTCTTCGTTGTCTAACAACTGTCTATGGAAGGGGATTGTGGTTTTAACACCTTCAATATAAAACTCTTCCAAAGCACGTTTCATTTTAGCAATCGCTTCTTCTCTAGTTTGCGCTGTTGTAATCAACTTAGCAATCATAGAGTCGTAGTTTGGCGGAATTGCATAACCAGAATATACATGCGTGTCAACTCTTACACCATGACCTCCAGGAATATTAAGTCCCGTAATTTTTCCAGGTGAAGGACGGAAATCCGCATAAGGATCTTCCGCGTTGATACGACATTCGATAGCGTGCAATTTTGGATAGTAATTGATACCCGAAATTGGTGTACCTGCAGCTAACAAAATTTGCTCACGGATTAGATCGTAGTCGATAACTTGTTCTGTAATTGGATGTTCTACTTGAATACGAGTATTCATCTCCATAAAGTAGAAATTACGATGTTTGTCAACCAAAAACTCGATTGTACCAACACCTTCGTAACCAATAAATTCGGCAGCTTTAACAGCAGCTTCACCCATTTTTTCACGAAGTTCATCCGTCATGAATGGAGAAGGCGTTTCTTCTATTAGTTTTTGATTTCTTCTTTGGATAGAACAATCTCTTTCTGACAAGTGGCAAGCTTTTCCATATTGGTCACCAGCAATTTGGATTTCAATATGACGTGGTTCTTCAATAAGTTTTTCCATGTACATCCCCCCGTTTCCAAAAGCAGCAACAGCTTCTTGGATCGCAGATTCCCAATGTTCTTTTAGGTCTTCTTCTTTCCAAACAGCACGCATACCTTTACCACCACCACCAGCAGTAGCTTTGATCATTACTGGATAACCGGTTTCTTTAGCGATACGCACGGCATCTTCATAAGAATCGATTAGTCCGTCAGAGCCAGGTACGCATGGTATTCCAGCCTCTTTCATGGTTGCTTTAGCCGTAGCTTTATCACCCATTTTTTCAATCTGCTCTGGCGTTGCTCCAATAAATTTGATATTGTTGTTAGCACAAATTCTTGAGAAGTTTGCATTCTCTGATAAGAATCCGTAACCAGGATGGATAGCGTCTGCATTGGTAATTTCTGCAGCTGCAATAATGTTAGGAATCTTTAGATAAGAATCTTTACTCATCGCAGGGCCGATGCACACTGCTTCGTCCGCAAATCTTACATGTAAACTATCTTTGTCTGCTGTACTATATACTGCAACCGTTTTGATACCCATTTCTTTTGCGGTACGTAGAATTCGCATTGCGATTTCGCCACGGTTTGCAATTAATATTTTTTTGAACATCTTTTAGAATTTTAAATTTTAAATTTTGAATTTTAAATTATTTTAAATGTCAAAAAACATCTAAAATCTATAATTTATAATCTAAAATTGCTTACGATGGATCTACCAAGAATAATGGTTGGTCGTACTCAACTGGAGTCGCGTCATCAACTAAAATCTTAACGATTTTTCCGCTAACTTCGGCTTCGATTTGGTTGAATAACTTCATTGCTTCGATAACACAAACAACTTTGTCAGAAGTAATGCTATCACCAACGTTAACGAATACGTCTTTGTCAGGTGATGGTTTTCTGTAGAAAGTACCAATCATTGGTGACTTAATAGTGATAAATTTGCTATCGTCAGCTGAGGCAGCTTCTGGAGCAGAACTCGGCGCTGGAGCAGAAGCTACAGGTTGAGGTGCCGCAACTGGTGCCTGGTAAGCAACTGGTTGAGATACATAGCTAACTGGTTCTCCACCTAGTGGCGTTTTGATTAAAATTTCGAAGTCCTTGTTTTTATATTTTACTTCAGATACACCTGCTTTAGCAACAAATCTAATAAGATTTTGAATGTCTTTAATATCCATATTGTAGGTAAATTATTTTAGAAAGTCAAAGATAATAAAAAACCACTCGATTTAGAGCAAATTGAGTGGTTTTTTATGTCGTGAATAAGATATTTTATGCTAAATATCTTAGTTTTCTTCAGTAGTTTCTACTGTTTTTTCCAATACTACTTTTCCTCTGTAGTATAGTTTTCCTTCGTGCCAATGTGCTCTGTGGAAAAGGTGTAATTCTCCAGTTGTAGCGTCTTTAGCTAATTGAGGAGCAACAGCTTTGTAATGTGTTCTTCTTTTATCTCTTCTTGTAGACGATTGTCTTCTCTTAGGATGTGCCATTACTAGTGATTTTTTTTAAATTCTATTATGAATTATTGTTATACTTAATTATTATTTTTCAATTTTTTGAGAGCTGCCCAGCGAGGGTCAATCTCGTCTTCTTGCTCTTCTTCCTTTATTTTGGGACTGTATTTTTCTAAAAGTTGATGATAATCGTCTTCATCTTTTAGATTGGGAGAAAGTTTTTTCATTGGGACGCTTAACATAACACCTTCGTAGACTAGCTGTGCAATGTTAAAATCGCTGTCGCTGTGTAGTATTGTGATAACTTCCTCGTTACTGTCATCATATTCTTCTCCTTGTTTTACAAGAATCTTCATGTCATGTTTAATTGGATGATCGAATTCTTCGTTGCTAATGTCGCAAACCAATTCAATTTTTCCACTTATGTCAAACCAAAACTCTAGAAAAGTAGTGTGTTTGTCTAGCAAAACATCCACTTGTATTCTTGGTTTTTTAAATTCTTGTTCTATCCCGAACAAATCAAAGAACGCCTGATCGATTTCAAATCTAAACTCATGCTTACCTGTCTTTAGACCTGTAAATGCAATGTTATAATTTTTAAATTTGTCCATAAAATTCGGTTTGCAAAAATAACTTTATTTTTTGAAATAACAAAATAATTTTAAATCAAAGTTTTAAGAATCTATTTTGTTCTTAATTAACTTCTTCTGGTAAGTCTTCGTCATAGTTGTCTTTTGCGTTAACAACACGAGGGCGAAGCTTGCCTTTTTGAAGTTCAATATATTCCATTCTGTTGCGATAGATATCAATCGCAGCAAAAATAGCTTCACTAAAACTTTGTTCGTTAGCAAGATTTTTTCCCGCAATATCATAAGCAACACCATGATCTGGTGACGTTCTGATAAGTGGTAAGCCGGCAGTATAATTAACACCTTCTTCGTAAGCAATCGTTTTGAAAGGCGCTAAACCTTGGTCATGATACATTGCTAAAACCGCATCAAATTTTCTATATTTTTCAGGTTGGAAGAAGCTGTCCGCTGGATAAGGTCCAAAAGCTAAAATCCCTCTATTAAAAAGTTCTTCAATCGCTGGTTGGATGATTTCAATTTCTTCTTTGCCGATAACGCCGCCGTCGCCAGCATGAGGATTTAATCCTAAAACTGCAATTTTTGGTCTTTCGATGCAGAAATCTTCAATTAGAGTTTTGTTAAGCTGTTGAACTTGTTTAACGATTTTTTCTTTAGAAATGTTTTCAGCAACATCTTTTAAAGGAATATGATGCGTTGATACAGCAACTTTTAGGTCGTTTGTAATTAAAAACATAACACCTTTGCGACCTGCTTTTTCTTCGAAATAACCTGTGTGACCAGCATGTTGGAAACCATATTTCAACATTTCGTCTTTGTTAATTGGTGCGGTAACCAAAACGTCGATTTCTCTATTTAGCAAAGCTTCTGTTGCAGCTTCTAAAGATGAAATTGCAAAAAGTGTCGATTCTTCCGTTGGAACACCGAATTCTACATTCGAGTTGTCTTTAGAAAGATTTAACATGTTAATTTTACCATGCGTCGCCTCTCTCACATTTTGTATGTAATTGAAATTGAGGTGCTGAAGCTTGAAAAAATTCTTCTGGTAACTAAATAATTTACCAGAACCAAAAATAATTGGCGTGAAGAAATCAGTAATCGCTTTATCTTTTAAAGACTTCATAATGATTTCTGGACCAATACCATTGAAATCACCTATCGAAATGCCTACTCTTACTTTATGATGCTTCGCACTCATTTTATTATCTTTGAATATTAATTGAAACTACAAATTTACAATTTTTGAAATTAAGCTTTGTAGTTATTATTGAAGATTTATTCTAAGTTTAAAATCCTTAAAGAGAAAATAAAATGTTTACAGGTATTGTTGAGGCAACAGGAAAAGTGCAAAATGTCGAAAAAAATGGAACGAATGTTGATTTCACGCTCGAGTGTAATTTTGCTAACGAGTTAAAAGTCGATCAAAGTCTAGCGCATAACGGCTGTTGTCTTACCGTTGTTGAGATTAATGCGCCGCAATATAAAGTAACTGCAATTGATGAGACTTTAGAAAAGACAAATCTCGGAAATTGGTCTGTTGGTACAGAAGTTAACCTTGAGCGTTGTCTGAAATTTGAAGGTCGATTAGATGGGCATTTGGTGCAAGGTCATGTTGATAAAACTGGAAAAGTTGCGAAAATCGAAGATATGGACGGCAGTTTTTATGTGACGATTTCTTATGATGAGGAGATTAATTACACAACGGTACCGCAAGGCTCTATTACTGTTAATGGTATTAGCTTGACTGTGGCGGATAGTCAACCGAATCAGTTTTCGGTGGCAATAATCCCTTATACTTGGGAGTTTACAAATATGAAACATATTAATGTCGGCGATGTTGTCAATTTAGAATTTGATATCATTGGGAAATATATTTCGAAATTGATGCAAAAACAGAATGTCATTAAGTAATTATAAAGGTTATAGTCTGCGTAACAGGATTTTTGTCGGATTTTTAATTGTCTGCCTTTTGAGTACAATCGGCTCTGCGGTGTTGTCGTATGTCGTGCTTCGCGATAATGCGATGACGCAAAGTAAGGTAGATAAGCAGAGCAAATCCGAGGCGTTGATGTCGTCTTTAGATTACGCGCTCAGTCATACCGAGGTTTTCGAAAAAGATTTACCTGAAGTTTTAGGGAACAAAATTTATGAAATAGCCGATATCAACAAGCATGATATTATTGTTTACGATCTGAAAGGTGATTATCTTCTGTCTAATAAAGATCCGAAACTCATAACCCAAAAACATATACCGACTGACATTTTAGATAAACTAAGAAAAGACGGTTTGCAGTATGATAAAACGGAATATGATCCAAAATTAAAAGCAGATGTAACTTCGTCATACATGGTTCTTAAAAACAATATGTTAGCAAATATTGGTTACGTTTATTTTCCATTGTATCATAACGAAGACGTTTATCTACAAGTTTTTAACCGTTATCTGGGATTAATTATTCTTATTAATATTCTTATTCTTTTGGTTGGAGTTTGGATTAGTTGGGTGACTTCCAATAATTTAACAAAAAAAATTACGCGTTTTTCAAGTATTATTAATTCAATTAATTTGTTTGATGATAATATTCGGCCGATTCGATATTATCAAAATGATGAGCTTAACGGTTTGGTTAAAGCCTACAATAAATTGATTTCGGAAATCCAAGATCAAAGAGAAAAACTACGATATAAAGCTTCAGAAGAAGCTTGGCGCGAAATGGCAAAGCAGGTAGCACACGAGGTTAAAAACCCATTAACACCTATGAAGTTGACGATTCAGAATTTCGAAAGACGTTTTGATCCTGAAGACCCAGAAGTGACAAATAAGGTTAAAAAAATGTCTAAAGTTATCGTTGAGCAAATCGATCTTATTTCTGAAGTGGCGTCTGCTTTCTCCGAATTTGCAAAATTACCGCAGCGTAATGATGTTATTTTTGATGTTGTTGAAGAGACGAAAAGTGTTGCAAATGTATTTGGAGCCAACAATATTTATATTCACTCAAACAAGGATGTTATTAACGTCAATATGGATAAAATCTATTTGACGAGAATTTTAACTAATTTAATTTCTAATTCCATTCAGGCGCAAGATTCGAGTCGACCAATGTTGATAAATGTTGACATCGAAAACATTCAGAAAAAACTAAGAATAAGCGTTGAAGATAATGGTTTCGGGATTCCAGATGAAAAATTAATGAAGATTTTTGAACCAAATTTCACAACCAAAAGCTCAGGAATGGGACTTGGTTTAACAATGGTCAGAAAGATGATTGAAGATTACGGTGGCGAGATTTCTGTAAAGTCCGAAGTCGGAAAAGGCACGATTTTTACTATTATGTTGCCAACAAATATGTAATGTATGATGAAGGTTTTTAGATTCCAACAATTTGATATCATTCAGGATGAAGCGGTTTTTAGAGTTGGTACAGATGCTGTGTTGTTGGGTGCTTTAGCGAATCCAAAAGATGCTAAAACGGCTTTGGAAGTTGGTACAGGGACTGGCGTTATCTCTTTGATGTTGGCGCAACGTTTTCCAGAACTTCATGTTTTAGCTTTAGATATTAACGAAAAAGCGGTAGAAATTGCACAAGCTAATTTTAATGCTTCGCCTTTTTCAAATCGATTGAAGTCGCAACGAGCGGATTTCAAAAATTTTGATGTTGCTGAAAAAGTTGATTTTGTATTTTCTAATCCACCTTATTTTGAAGCTAATGATTCCTGTAAAGATGTCTTAGCTCGACAAAAAATTGAGTTGGGTTTTGGAGATTTAATTAAAACATCAAATGCTATTTTATCCGAATTTGGTGTTTTGGCGGTGATTATCCCTGCTCGAGAAGAAAATGACTTAATTGCCCTCTGCGAAAAGGAAAATTTACATCTTAAACGAAAAGTTTCGATAAGAGGAATTGAGGGTGGGGAAGTGCGACGTGTGATTTTATCTTTTTCTAAATCGGAGGTCGATCGTTGTATTGTAGAAGAATTTGTTGTTGAAAAATCACCTCGTCAATATTCTGATCAATATCTAGAGTATACCAAAGATTTCCATCTTTTCAAAGCATAAAAAAAGCACCAAACGGTGCTTTTTTAGTTTTATAATAGTTGATTTTACTCAAATAATTCTGCGGTGTCCAGTACACTAACTTGTCCATTTTCGCAACGGATTGCTTCTCCCGGAAAATTCTGAATCATGTGATAATCATGCGTTGCCATTACTACCGCGCAATTATTTTCTGTGGCCACGTTTTTAAGCAAAGTCATAATGTCGTTCGAAGTTTCAGGGTCTAGATTACCTGTTGGCTCATCCGCAAGGATTAATTCTGGATGATTTAGCAAAGCTCTTGCAATCGCCACACGTTGTTGCTCGCCACCAGAAAGTTGGTGTGGCATTTTGTGTTTTTTTGTTTTCATACCAACGCTCGCAAGGACTTCGTTGATGCGATCTTCCATTTTTATCTTGTCTGACCATCCTGTCGCTTGTAGTACAAACAAGAGGTTTTTTTCAATATTTCTATCGGTCAAAAGTTGAAAATCTTGAAATACAATTCCTAGTTTTCTTCTAAGGTTAGGGATGTCGGACTGGCGAAGTTTTGCTAAGTCAAATCCTGCAACTTCTCCTTTTCCGCCTTGTAGTGGGAGATGGCCGTAAAGTACTTTTAATAAAGAACTTTTTCCAGCACCAGTTTTTCCGATAAGGTAACAGAATTTTCCTTTTTGGATATGGAGATTAACGTTGTTAAGAACCGTAAAGTTCTTTTGTACAATTTTAGCATTGTCAAGATTGATAATGTTTTCTCCGCTTTCGTGTCTGTGTGGCATAGTTAAAAATCTTGTGGATTAAGTTTTCGACAGCAGTCGAATATTATCTCAAAAATAAGGAAAACTTTTAGGATAGACTTAATTTTTATCATTTTTTAACAACAAAAAATGCTTGAAAGACATTACTCTCAAGCATGATTTGTATGTAATAATTTAAGAATTATCTCTTAGCGCGTGCAGCACTTACAGTTAAACTCTTTCTGCCTTTTGCTCTTCTAGCTGCTAATACTCTTCTACCGTTAGGTGTAGACATTCTTTCTCTGAAACCGTGTTTGTTTCTTCTCTTTCTTTCCGATGGTTGGAATGTTCTTTTACTCATCACTAATATATTTAGTTCGTAATTATCTTTTGATTTTCAGATTGCAAATATAAGACTTTTATTTGTTGTCGCAAATCATTTTTGAAAATTATTTTAAAAATTTATTAGCATAATTTCTTTAACTAAGTTCTAGACGCTTTTTCTAAATTGTTTACTTTTGAAAACTGTAAGTATTATTATAAAAATGGCAGTTCTGTATTCCATATTCATAGAGGTTTTTATTATCGTTTTTAAGCTGTTTGCAATGTTTAATGCAAAAGCTAGAAAAGGTTTGCTTGGTCGAAATACCGCGATTGACTCTGTGCAAAGTCAATTAAATGGCAAGTCGGTCATTTGGATGCATGCTGCAAGTTTGGGCGAGTATGAGCAAGGTTTACCAGTTTTGGAACAATTGAAAACGGAGTTTCCAGATTCTAAAATTCTTATCAGTTTTTTCTCACCTTCGGGCTATGAAAATGTAATTAAAAAAGAGAATATCGCAGATCTTATTATTTATCTCCCGTTTGATAGAAAATCAACGATGCAAAAGTTGGTTAATGCGATGGATGTTAAGATTTTCTTTACTGTTAAATATGATTATTGGTATCATTTACTTCGAGCTTTAAAATCAAAAAATACCAAAATATTTGTTGTTTCGGCTTTGTTTTATGAAGGCCAAGTTTTTTTCAAAATGTATGGCGGTTGGTTTTCAAAACAGTTGAAGACTTGTCTAGATTGGGCGTTTCATCAGACTGTTGGGAGTTCTGCTTTGGCGAAAAGTGTTGGGATAAATCAATCTTCTGTAACTGGCGATACGCGATTTGATCGTGTTAAGCAACTTAAAAATCGAGATAATCACGTACCTTTTATTTCTGAATATGTTTTTAATAGAAGAAGTATTGTGCTGGGAAGTTCTTGGGATGCCGAGGAAAAAGCAGCGCAAGTTTTACATAAAAAACTTCCTAAAACCAAGTTGATTATTGCGCCGCATGATTTGAAGCGTGTTCCACATCTCAGATTACTATTTCCTCAAGCTTTATTGTATAGCGAAATTAACGAAAGGACTGATCTAGAAAGCAATGTTTTAGTTATTGACAGTATTGGTTTGTTGTCAAAATTATATTCTTATGCGACTTTAGCAGTTGTTGGTGGCGGTTTTCACAGTGCGGGACTTCATAATATTTTGGAAGCTGCGGCGTTCGGAATTCCTGTGTTTTTTGGAGATCAATACAAAAAGAATCCAGAAGCTGATGCTTTAATAAAGATGAATGGCGGTAAAAATTTTTCTGACGAATTTGCGATGGCAGGTTATATCGAAGAATTGATTAAAAGCGCAAATCGTACACCAATTGATGAAGTATCGACTTTAAAAGAAATGTCCGAAAATGCAAAGTTCTTTGTCGAATCTCAGCCATATGCGACTAAGAAAATTCTTGCTAAAATTTTAAGTTTCTTTCCCGAAAAGACAGTTGTTTAATTTTAATTAAATAGCTTTGAATACTTCATAAAGCCGTTTAATGCCCAGTTCGCGGTGTAATACAAAGATTTAATCGTAGAATATTTCATGTGATCTTTGTAAACCAAATATTGGTCTTTGATGATGTTTTTTTTGTTTCGAGAAACGCTACTTTGGTGCATTCTGTATTTTGCCATGGTTTTCGGAAGTGGCTTTCCTTCGGGGATTTTTTTTAAAAGATTGAGCCACATCACATGATCTTCACGTTTGCTACCTTCGGGAAAATATTCTTTACCAACACGCGCAGAATCGTACATGGACGATAAAAGAGACAATCGACAGGTTTTCAAAAGATTGTTAAATGTCACCACTTTATCTGCTTTGAAGTCTTCAATCTGAGGAGTTAAATCTTCATTGCAACGTGCATAATTAGAATAAGCGATTTCGGCTTTTTCTTTTTTCATGAAGTTGACCATTTCTTCAAGAAAGTTGGGTTCCCAAAAGTCATCGGCATCAAGAAATGTGATAAAACGTCCAGAAGCTTTCTCGAGGGATAAATTACGGGCATGACCTGCGCCGCCATTTTTCTCAGCTTTTATTAAAATGATGCGCGAATCTTTGTGCTGTTCGATGATTTCGGTGGTTTTGTCCGAAGATTTATCGTCCGTGATAATCCATTCCCAATCCGTCAAAGTCTGTGATAAAACCGAACTAATCGTTTCCTGAATATATTTTTCAGTATTGTAACTCGGCGTAATAATCGAAACTTCTGGCATTTTGTGTTTTTTGCAAATTTAACAATACTACAACAAAAAGAGCCTTTCGGCTCTTAATTTATTCTTGTATTTTAGCTTTCCAAGTTATTCCGCTGATGTCGGTTAAGGCGATTTCGTGGACAATTTGATCGATTTCGAAATTTAAATTTGCTTTTGCGCCCAAAGGTAGAAGTAGGCTGTGTTTGTGAGGTTTGATTTTCGCAACATAATAATTTTTAATTTGTTGTTTGTTAAACTTGCTCAAATCTTCCATGCCTAGACTTTTGACGTTGTTTCCATTTTGATCCAAAAAATCAATTCCTATTAAAAAAGAACCATAGACATCGGCACCTTCAAATCTCATCACATCGAAGCTAACTTGGTTTTTATCTTGTTTAAGATTTGTGATTTCCAATTTTGGCTTGACCGATTTGTTGTGAAGATCGCCATAGACGCCACCGTGGAAAACTTGATTAGTATAAAGTGTCAATCCAAATATTAAAAAACTGATGACTAAAAAAGGCGTGTAGAATTTTAGATTGAGCTTTTCATTAAATTGAGTCTCGTTTAAAACAAAATTCTTTGAAAGTCCATCAATCGAAATTTTGCCGCCACCCAAGTGGAAAAGTGTGAATCCTCCTGCAATTCCCAAAACGCCAATTTGCCATTCGTCGAGGCAAGTTGTACCAATCCAGCCAGAGCCAAGGAGAATTCCTAAAGCTAACGACATAACGATAAGACTGTTGATTCGGGTTTTGTAACCTATCATTAAAAATAAGCCGACAAATCCCTCAACAATCGTGAAAATCCACATTTTTGTCAGTAGAATTTCGGGATTGCTTACGAGGTATTCTATTAAAGGTTTTATAAAAAGTGCATTCGGAAGAAAATGATTAAATTTTTCACCGATATAGCCAGGAACTTCTGGATCGAGTTTGTTTTCTAAAATTAATCGCCTCCAAAAAGCGGAAAAATATGTCCAGCCAATTACAAGGCGGAGCGCTAATCCTGCATTAGGAAAAGCATTGATGATTTCTTTGTTCATTATTGCAATGTTTGATTTTAAATAAATTTTTGGTCTAAAAGTCTATCTAAATAATTTGCAATTTTGAGTTGAGAATAGAGTAGGAAGAGTCGCTCTTGGACGCGCTCGTGAATAACAAAAGCTGTTTTTTCTTTAGTTTTAAAAATGAAATGTTCAATGTTTTTGAAATTGAAAAAATCATTTGCTAAAGCTTGATCAAGAACAAATTTGACTTTTGTTTTAGTTTTTAAATTTTGGGTGTCACAAGTTGACTTATCCGAAAAATTACTTTTGTTGGGAGAGGTTTTTTCAAAACTAAATTCCTTTTGTGACGTCATTTGGAAAAGACTTGCCTTCATGCTACAGGGCGAAAACAAAATCCCGATCACAAAAATTATTTGTAAAAACACTCGCATGTGGGCAAAAATAGCCTTTTAAAATACCAAAACAAAGTTTTTAAGTTTTCTTAATACTTTATTTGCAGTTAAATATGTGTTAAAATGCTTATCTTTGGAAGTCTTTTTGGAAGCCAAAACGAAAGTGTTTTCCAAAATCTTATCTACAATTTTTGATTTTACCAGAAAAATTATTTTTAAAACTTCTATTGTTTAAAATTTTATATCTTTGCAATGTCGTTTTTAAAGATGTTAATATTTGGGTTTTCCAAGATTGATAGAATTATTAACTACAAAATAATATTTTAACAGTGTTTTACGATCACCAACAGATTGAAAAGAAGTGGCAGAAGTATTGGGAAGAAAACCAAACTTACAAAACATCGGACGCTACTTCTAAGCCGAAATTTTATGTATTAGATATGTTCCCTTATCCATCGGGCGCTGGACTCCACGTGGGACATCCGCTCGGATATATTGCGTCGGATATCTATGCAAGATACAAAAGACATCAAGGCTACAATGTGCTACATCCTGTTGGTTACGATAGTTTTGGTTTGCCAGCAGAGCAATATGCGATCCAAACTGGACAGCATCCTGCGGTAACGACAGAGCAAAATATCAATCGTTACGAAGAGCAACTAAAGAAAATTGGTTTTTCTTTCGATTGGAGTCGCGAGATTCGTACATCTGATGCTTCTTATTATAAATGGACGCAATGGATTTTTATTCAGTTGTTTCATTCTTGGTATAATAAGGATACGGACAAAGCAGAATCGATTGATACGTTGATTAAACATTTTGAAGCAAAAGGTACAGAGGGTCTTAATGCCAAGCAAAATGATGAATTAAACTTTACTGCAGAAGAATGGAAAGCAGCTTCGGAAGAAGATAAGCAAGATCTTTTATTAAATTATCGTTTGGCCTTCCGTGCGGAGACTACTGTCAACTGGTGTCCAGCTTTAGGAACGGTTTTAGCGAACGATGAAGTTATTGCAGGTAAATCTGAGCGCGGTGGTTTTCCTGTGTATCAAAAGAAAATGATGCAATGGAGTATGCGTATTTCGGCATATTCTGAAAGATTATTGCAAGGTCTTTGTACTTTGGATTGGCCGCAACCGCTTAAAGATTCTCAAGAATATTGGATCGGGAAATCTCAAGGTGCGAAAGTTAGATTTTTAGTTGAGGGTTCTCAGTTGACAGTTGTTGGTGTTCAGGAAAATTCTGATAACCAACAACCGACAACGGATAAGGTAATTGAAGTTTTCACAACGCGTCCTGATACTATTTTTGGATCGACATTTATGGTGTTGGCGCCAGAAAATCCTTTGGTAGAAACTATTACAACAGAAGCTCAAAAAGCAGAAGTTGAAAATTATATTGCCGAAACTTCTAAGAAAACGGAGCGCGATCGTATGGCTGATGTTAAGTCGGTTTCGGGTGCTTTCACAGGAAGTTATGCCATTAATCCTTTTACAGGAAAGAAGATGCCGATTTATATTTCGGATTATGTGTTGATGGGTTACGGAACAGGCGCAGTTATGGCGGTTCCAGCGCATGATGAACGCGATCACAGATTTGCAAAGAAATTCGGTTTAGAAATTATCGAAGTTGTTGAAGGTGGCGAAAATGTTCAGGAAGAAGCTTTTGCTTCAAAAGATGGAAAATGCATTAACTCTGATTTCTTAAATGGTTTAAATTACGAAGAAGCGAAATCTAAAATCATTGAAGAAATTGTAAAACGAAATATCGGCGAGGCTACAATTAATTATAAACAACGTGATGCGATTTTTTCTCGTCAGCGTTATTGGGGCGAGCCAGTTCCTGTTTATTTTAAAAATGATTTGCCCTACACATTGCCGGTTTCTGCTTTGCCATTGGCTTTGCCAGAAGTTGAAAAATATTTGCCAACAGAAGATGGTGATCCACCTTTAGGGAATGCTAAAGACTTTGCTTGGGACGAAGCGAATCGAAAAGTGGTTGCAACGGATTTAATAGATAATGTAACGGTATTTCCATTAGAATTGTCAACGATGCCAGGTTGGGCAGG
The DNA here is from genome assembly GCF_057652215.1 of Soonwooa sp. T0.1_25. NCBI lineage: Bacteria > Pseudomonadati > Bacteroidota > Flavobacteriia > Flavobacteriales > Weeksellaceae > Soonwooa > Soonwooa sp. T0.1_25. Next base: position 61,029 of record NZ_JBYFBZ010000009.1, read on the forward strand.
TAGCTCTTGGTATTTCTTAAGATATATGGATCCGCACGATGATGAGGTATTCTGCAAAAAAGAATTGTCGGATTATTGGGGACAAGTTGATTTGTATATTGGTGGAAGTGAGCACGCAACTGGACATTTGTTATATTCTCGTTTTTGGAATATGTTCTTAAAAGATAGAGGTTATATCGAACAAAACGAACCTTTCCAAAAGTTGATTAACCAAGGAATGATTTTGGGAATGTCTGCTTTTGTGTATAGAGTTGATGGAACAAATCAATTTGTTTCTAAAGCTTTGATTGGTGATTATAAAACGCAAAAGATTCACGTTGATGTTTCTTTATTAAAAGGAGGTAGCGACGAATTAGACACTGAAGCGTTTAAGAAGTGGCGACCAGAATTTGCTGATGCTGAATTTATTTTAGAAGACGGAAAATACATTACAGAACGCGAGGTTGAGAAAATGTCAAAATCGAAGTTTAATGTGGTAAATCCTGATGATATTAGTGAAGAATTTGGAGCAGATTGCCTTCGTCTATACGAAATGTTTTTAGGACCGTTGGAGCAATCAAAACCTTGGAACACGCAGGGACTTAGTGGTGTTTATGGCTTTTTGAAGAAATTCTGGAACTTGTATTTCGATGGTGATACTTTCGTGGTGAGCGATGAAGAGCCAACAAAAGCGGAATATAAAGTTTTGCATACTTTAATAAAGAAAGTCGTTTACGATGTTGAGAATTTCTCGTTTAATACATCTGTGTCATCTTTTATGATTGCGGTTAACGAATTGCAAAAATTAAAATGTAACAAAAGAGCGATTCTTGAACCTTTAGCTGTCATTATTTCACCTTATGCACCGCATATTTGTGAAGAATTATGGAGTTTGTTAGGCCATCACGAAAGTGTGGAATATGTTAAATTCCCTGAATTAAATGAAACTTATTTGGTTGAAGATGAAATTGAATATCCAGTTAGCTTTAACGGGAAAATGAAATTCAAATTACCACTTTCTGTCACTTTGACAGCTGGCGAAATTGAAGCAATAATATTAAAAGATGAGCGCGTGCTTAACTTTTTGGGAGGTCAAATTCCAAAAAAAATGATAATTGTGCCTAAGAAAATCATAAATATTGTACTTTAGTGCCGTTTTTAAATATAAATTAAGCGAGTGTTTAAAACGAAATACTATTTAAAATTTCAAAAAAATACAGGCTTATTTTAGACTTTATTAAAACGAATAAAAGTACAGAAGTAAAAATGATGCAATATTTTTTGAAATAAATATCAATATAATAATTATTTATCTAAAGCGCTAATATAAATTAGAAGTTAAATATATACTAAGTGTTGCATTTTTAATTTATTTGCCTTTATTTTACAACCTAGAAAATTTAACAATTATAATTTAGTTTAATATGGAAATGAATGTTTCGAACACAGACGAGCAAGTAGTTGCTAGAAAAAAGGGAGGCCTTAATCCGGCTATAATTTTACCAATTCTTTACTTAGTTGCATTAGCAATCTATCTATTTGTACTAGGTAATCCGTCTAACTTTGCTGCTAACCCAAAAGTAACGGGAGCATCAGTAGCTTTAGCAGATGTAGAATCTAAAGAATTACACCCAGAAGGATTTATGGGTATTATCTACATGGGAGGTCCAGTAGTACACATCCTTATCCTTTTCATGCTTACAGTAGTTGTGTTCTCGATTGAGCGTTTCTTAGTACTAGGGAAAGCTGCAGGTAACGGTAACTTAGATAACTTCGTAATGAAAGTTAGAAGCTTACTTAACCAAAACAAGATTGATGAAGCAATGGAAGAGTGTGACAGACAAAAAGGATCTGTTGGTAACGTAGTTAAAGAAGGTCTTACGACTTACAAAGCTTTAGCTAAAGACAACACACTTAACAAAGAGCAAAAAATGATCGCTCTTAACAAGTCAATCGAAGAAGCTACAACTCTTGAGATGCCAATGTTAGAGAAAAACATGAACATTCTTTCTACATTAGGTACAGTTGCAACCCTTATTGCGCTTTTAGGTACGGTAATCGGTATGATTAAAGCGTTCCACGCTTTAGGATCTGGAGGTGGTACTCCTGATGCTGCTGCATTATCAATCGGTATTTCTGAAGCACTTATTAATACGGCTTTAGGTATTGGTACATCAGCTATCGCGATTATTTTCTACAACTTCTTTACTTCTAAAATTGATGGTTTAACTTATAAGATTGACGAAATCTCTATGAGTATCCAACAATCTTTTGCTGAGTTCAACTAAGAACAAACTCAGTTAGATATAATTGCTAGCACGCAATTTGTAATTCAAGAAGTTAGTTAAAGAAATAATAATAAAATGGCGAAAATTAAACCAAAAAGACATGGAGTAGTAACCGACATGACAGCGATGTGTGATGTTGCGTTCTTACTACTTACATTCTTTATCTTGACCACACAGTTTAAGAAACCAGATGTGGAACAAATCAAACCGCCATCATCAATATCAGAAAAATTGTTACCTGATGCGAGTCTTATGACCATCAACGTAACACCAGAAGGTAAATTCTATTTTACTCCAGTTGATAACGGTGCAGAAAGAGTACAGTTATTAGAAAAAATGGGTGCTAAATACGGAATGACTTTCAACGATAAAGAAAAGGTGGCATTTGCGAAAGTGCAAACAATCGGTGTTCCGATGAATCAGCTAAAAGGTTATCTAGGTCTTTCAGAAGATCAATTAAAAACCTTTAAAGCTAAAGAAGGAGTGCCTTTGGATAGCGTTAATAAGCAAGTTATTGATTGGGTACAACAAAGTTTGGCAGTTAACCCTAGCTACAAGTTAGCTATTAAAGGTGATGTGTCAACAAAGTATCCAAAAGTAAAAGACTTATTTGAAGGCTTAAGAGATATAGATTTTCTTAAGTTTTGGTTAATAACATCTCAAGAAGGGAAATAATAAATAGAAATGGCAGAAGTACAAGTAAAAGACAGTGGCGCCAAAGGCGGCAAGGTACGCTCGAAAAAGCAGAATACCAGAGTCGATATGACGCCGATGGTAGACTTAGGGTTTCTATTGATTACCTTCTTCATGTTTACCACTACTTTCAGTAAACCGAACGTGATGGATCTTGGTCTTCCGGCAAAACCGAAAGATGAGACTCAAAAACCGCCAGATACTGAAATTAAATTGAGCAATTCAATCTCAATTATTATTGGGAAAGATAATAGAGTTTTCTATCACCAACAAGATCAAGCTGGTCTTAATGACCAAACCTTGATAGAGACGAAGTATGATAGAGAAGGGATTACTAAAGTAATCGAGCAAGCAAAAGCGAGAGCGGCAGATCAGAACATGTTTACTGTGATTATTAAGCCGACTGATGATGCAGTGTACAAAAATTTTGTAGATATTCTTGACGAAATGGCTATTACTAAAAATGAAAGATATGGGGTTACCGATATCAAACCTTGGGAATTGGCTGTTTATAAAAAGAAAGTTGGAGAATAATCTCCGTGCTACAATTAATTCTTAAATATTAAGAAAATGTCAGAGAATTCAAATTACAATCCAGAAAATCTATCATTAGATGAGATTGTATTTCAGAATAGAAATAAAGAGTATGGCGCATACGATCTAAGAACGGAGTATCCTAAGTTATTGACGAAGTCATTTATTTTTGGTACAATTTTCTTCCTAGTTGCAGTTATATCTCCGTTTGTATATCTGAAGATTAAACAAATGAACGCTGCTGATAAAACTGAAGTTGATGCAAATCTTATTGAGATTTTACCAGAGCAGCCAGTTTTAGAACAGCCTAAAGAAGAGGAACCACCTCCACCACCTCCACCAAAGCAGGAGCCGGAGAAAATTGAAGTAATTCAAAATGTTGTTCCTGAACCTAAAAGAGAGCCAAAGGTAGAAACACCTCCACCACCGATTACAAAACAGTTAGAAACAACTACTGGTCTTGTTAATCAAGAAGGTGTTAAGAAGCCAGACTTTACGCCACCGCCACCTCCACCTGGACCAGGTAAAGTGACAACTGCTGAAGTTAAAGCTCCTGTTAATACTAACGAGGTATATGCTGAAGTAGACCAGTCTGCTGAGTATCCTGGTGGTCTTGGAAGTTTCCGTAAATATGTTGGTGAGAATATCGATTCTTCTAATATGGAAGGTGAAGGACAATTAACAGTTAAGTTAAGATTCATCGTGGAAAGAGATGGTTCGGTTTCCGATGTTAAGGTTATGCAAAAGTCAGGAAATTCTGAATTTGACTCTGAAGCAGTTAGTGTTGTTAAGAGACAGAAGAAATGGAAGCCTGCTAAGCTTAACGGTGAAAGCGTGAGATCATATTTCTCAATTCCAATTACAATGCAATTTCAATAATTAGCATTTATTAACATAAGAAAGAGAAGCTTCGGCTTCTCTTTTTTTTGTATCTTTGTTACTATGATGTTTAATTGGTTATCGGTAATCACGGGTTTTTTTTATGCCGTTCTAGGTATCGTGGTTATTATTTATAAATTTTTTGTAGTTCAGCTTGAACCAAATATTGCTTATCCATTAGGTACTATTTTAATTGGTTATGGGATTTTTCGTGTTTTTCGCGCTATTAGAAAAATAAGAGATAGTCGTTATGAAGAATAGTATTTTAGTAGTATTCGCTATTTTCTTTTTAATTTCATGTAATAAATCTAAAACTGAGGCTTTGGATACACCTAACCAAGGTACTATAACATTGGAAGCGGATGAATCTTTTAGAAGCGTTACAGAAGCTTTAACAGAGCGTTACATGGCTCTCAATCCCAGTACGAAGATTAACGTAGTATATACCAAAGAAGATATTGGCTTGCTAGATCTTTTAGATAGAAAAACGCGTGTCATTGTAATGTCTCGAAACTTGACAAAGTCGGAAAAGGATGCTTATGATAAAAAAATAAATCTGCCTTGGCAACCTGCAAAATTTGCTGCTGATGCCTTAGTTTTTGTTGTTTCTAAAGAAAATTCTACCATTAAAGAATTAAGTGTAGATGAAATTAAAAAGAGAATTTCTTCTGATGAAAAAAGTCTGATCTTTGATGGAGCTAACTCAAGTAATATTAATTTTATTGCTCAGCAGTTTAATGTAAAAGCTTCAGCTCTTAAATATTCAATTATTAAAGGTAATGAGAATATTGTCAAAGAGTTAGAGAAGTATCCGAACAAAATTGGAGTTATTAGCCTTAATACGATTTCGCGTCCATATGGAGATGAAGCTATTATGCTAAGAGATAAAATCAATGTCTTGCCAATTGTTGATAAAGGCAAATCTTATACACCAACAGTTGATAATCTACAAGATATGCAATATCCTTTTACAAGAGTTTTGTATTTTCTAACCAATGAGGCGTATTATGGCCTTGGTAATGGTTTTATTAGATTTGCATGTACACAACTTGGACAGATCGTTGTGGAGAAAGAAGGGCTTCAACCTTACAATCTATATCGCCGTGAAGTTCAGATGCGATAACATGTTAACAAAATTTACGATTTTGAAATAAAATTTGGAATGAATCTTGTGTTTCAATCCATATTCAATATTTAAATAAACTAAAATAAAATTATAATGAATTATTCCAAGAAAATTGTTTTGACTGCGGCTGTTGGGTTTTTCTCTCAGTTTGCATTTGCTCAATCTGTGCAAGAAGGTATCATCTATGTTGACAGTCACAAATATGCAAAAGCAAGACAAAATTTTAATGATTTAATTACAAAAGATCCATCAGCTAATAACTATTTTTATCTGGGGAATACATATTTAACTCAGTTCGAGCCTAATTTTGACAAGGCTAAAGAATATTTTGATCAAGGTTTAGCAAAAGATCCTAAAAGTGCTCTTAACAAAGTAGGTTTAGCTTCTATCAAAATTGGGAAAGGCGATAAGTCTGGAGAAAACGATCTTCGTCAAATTGTTAAAGATACTAAAGAGAAAGATGCAGAAGTACTTTATCGTGCTGCTGAAGCTTTAACGATTTATGAAAAAACTACGAATCCTGATTTAGCAATTGAGTTCCTTAACAAAGCTATCGAAAGATCTCAAAAAGCGGGTGTACCAGCAAATTATTACTATGCGTTAGGAGATGCTTATAGACTTAAGTCTACGAACGACCCTAAGTTAGCTGGTAGTGCTCTTTCTGCTTACGAAAATGCGCTTCCTGTTGCAAAAAGTAAAGCCTCTGTCTATACAAGAATTGCAACATTATGGATGGCAGCTCAACAATGGCAAAAAGCAAAAGAAAATTTAGATAAAGCAGTTGCTGTTGATCCTTCTTATGCACCTGCGTATAAAGCTTTGGCTGGTTTCAATATGAAATATCAACGTAATGCTGAAGCGACGCAAGATTTGGTTAAATATTCTCAGTATGCGGATGAAGATCCTTCAACTCAGTTAGAGATTGCTAAATTATATTTCATCAATGATGATTATGCGAATGCGAAAACGACTTTAGATAAGATTTTTGATAAAGTTGAAGATCCGATTAAATATAAACTTCGTGCTTATATACAGTACGGTTCTGGAGATTATACAAGTGCAAAAGAGAATTTAGATAAATTTGTTAGCTCTGTTGATAAAGCTAGAGTTCAGGCTGCGGATCAAGGTCTTGCAGGTTTGATTGCTGCTGGTTTGGCTAAAAATGAAAAAGATCCTGCTAAAAAAGCAGAATTAGAAACTCAAGTTCAGTCTAAAATTGCAATTGCGAAAGCTGCAAAAGATGAAACAATGAAGTGGGACGAAGAGTTAGCTAAAATCAAAGGTGGATTTAATGCTGCTTCTGCTGATCAAGGGCCAACTAACCCACAGATTGAAGGACTTAAGAAGAAAGTAGCTGCTAACCCAGAAGATACTACATCTATGGCTTATTTAGCACAAGCTTACCAAGAAGCTAAAAACTGGAATGGCGCTGTGTTAACATGGCAAAAATTAACAAGTTTGCTTCCTGATTGGGCGCCAGCTTACAACTCTTTGGCTTATGCTTATCAACAAAGCGGTAATACAGACTTAGCAAATGGATCTTATCAAAAATACATCGATTTGATTACAAAAAATCCTGCTGAAGTTGAAGCTAATAAAGAATCTCTTTCTTACGCATATTTTGCGATAGCTTATGCTAACAAAGATGGAGACAAGGCAAAAGCTAAAGAATATGCTGATAAGGCGGTTGCGCTTAACCCAACATATCAAGATGCAGTTAATCTTGTTAAATATTTAAGTAAATAAGATATTAATCGTAAAAAATCCCGTGGTGAAAACTACGGGATTTTTTTGTTTTCATAAATTTGTAAAAAATTAAGATAATGAAAGTTGACATCTTAGCAATTGGAGCGCATCCTGACGATGTTGAGTTAGGTTGTGGAGGAACACTAGCAAAACTGATTTCGGAAGGAAAAACAGTAGCTATAATCGATTTGACACAAGGTGAATTAGGAACTCGTGGTACTAACGAAACGCGCGCCGTGGAAGCTGCTGAAGCTGCAAAAATTTTGAAAGTATCATCAAGAGAAAATTTGAAGATGGAAGATGGTTTTTTAGAAAACTCTAAAGACTATCAAATGCGAATCGTTAAAATGATTAGAAAATACCAACCAGATATTGTTTTGGCTAATGCGATTGATGATCGTCATCCAGATCATGCAAAAGGCGCAAAGTTGGCTTCTGATGCTTGTTTTCTTTCGGGGCTTAGAAAAATCGAAACCGAATTAGACAATCAACCGCAAGAGGTTTGGCGACCTAAATTGATTTTGCATTACATCCAATGGAAGCATATTCAACCAGAATTTGTTATTGATATTTCTGACTTTTTAGATGTTAAAATTGCATCTTGTATGGCTTATAAAACGCAGTTTTATGATCCAACTTCTAACGAGCCTATGACGCCAATCGCGACAAAAGACTTTTTGGAGAGTTTAACTTACCGCGCGCAAGATCTTGGGCGTTTATCGGGAGTTGCTTATGCTGAGGGTTTTACGTCTGAAAAATTAATTGCTTTGAAAAATTTTGATAATTTTATTTGATAGTTAAAATTATTGTGCTATATTTGCACACGCAAAAACGGTGATTGTAGCTCAGTTGGTTAGAGCGTCGGATTGTGGTTCCGAAGGTCGTGGGTTCGAGACCCATCATTCACCCAAATTTAAAAAGCATTCTAATTTTAGGATGCTTTTTTTTTTTTGTCGATTAAGAGTTTTTTTGACTATTTACTTTCATTATTGTTAAACTTTTTTCAGTTGTAAAAATATTTGAGTTTTGATGATTTCAGTTCCTTCTTTTTATTTCTATATTTTTTCATAATTTGTAGTAGTTAGACGAGATGTTATTCTCAACTGCCTTTTGCGGTTTTAATCTTATGATGATTATGATAAAACTTGACAATATTAATTTTCTTTAATTATAGCACATTAATATTTTTAGCATTTAAATTCTATTAAAGTATAATAGGATGTGCTTATTTGTTGATTTTAAATATATGTTTAATTAATTTTGTTGTTTCTAATGTTTTCTTAATTTTAGAACAAAGGATTCTAAAATAATCTCGATACTTTATTGTTTTGATTTTCGCAGAAATATAAATGGTATTTAAAATATCTCGTTTATAATGATTTATGATTACTAATCGGATAAATTGTAAAAATATTTGTTTAAAGTTTTGCTTAATTAAATATTAAGTTATACATTTACCACGCCTTAGAAAAGCAGTAGTGCGAAGCAAAGGCAATAAATTTTTTTTCATCATTTGTGTTTTTAGAATCGTATCAGAGATACGATTCTTTTTTATGCCTCATAGTAGAGTAGAAGGTAGATAAAGTAGCTGTAGGTGACGCTTCCCTCTTGTCGATTCGTCTTTAAAAATAGATCATTAGTCCAGCTAAAAACATCACCTAATACACTTTCATTTTTTTTCCTAAAAGCGATTTCGTTGGCTCTGTCTCTCTTCATTTTTTGAGAATAGCTTTTTAAAATAAATTCCACCCACTTTGGGTCAGAAGCCTGAATGTTTGCCAGAATATTTTTCAAGGCAAAAAGGTTTGCAGAATATTCTAATTCTGGTTTTCCAGAACAAATGCAATTTAGAAATCCAATAAAACTAGCTTCCTGTTCTCTAGCATATCCCAACTGATGCGCCGCTTCATGGGATAATGTAAAAGCCTTGTTGCTATCGGGCAAAGTGGCATCATATTGTGCTTCTGCCGTAAAAGGATTGTAATATCCTAAAATGCCAGTTAAGCTCATTATTTCGCCAAATAAACTTGGCTTTATAGAAATAATATTTGTTGGTGTTTTGGTGTTGAATTTTGTTGGTATTTTGGCTTGCGTTAAAATGAGTTCGGATTTAATCTTATCAAGGTTTTCGATTTCATAAATGCCGTTTTTGTTTTCATTAAGATGTTCTCTGTTTTTAATACAAAGTTCTAAATATTTTAAAGATAAGGTTTTTAGTTTTTCGATTTGGATTTTATCGCTTGGAGTAACTTTAATAATCGGGTTTTGAAAATACATCATTCCCCAAAAAATTTGATAAACGAAGTAGATTATATTTAAGAATATTAAAACTTTTACTAGCTGAGATTTTATTCCTTTTTTAAAAATGAAATAAATAATAGTTGCAATCCACAATCCTAAAACCACATACAAAATATCACCAACTGAGAAACTGAGACTACTAAATAATTTTTGATGTCCCGCTTTTTGCCATTCATAAAATTTTGCAAAAAAAATGATTGCTAATGCCGATTTTGATAATAGGTAAAAAACAAAAATTTGGGCAAACCAAAGGCCTGCCCAAATTAATATTTTCTTTTTTTGAGACAGTTTAGTGTCCGCTACTTTCATTTGATTCTGTAAGTTCAACGCCTTGTTTCTTTAGTATTTTTGGTGTAATATAACCAAAAATTGCTAGATATAAAAAGCAAAGAGCAGGGATAATGTATGAGAAATGCGTGTAAGTCATTCCCATGATACCGCCATGTCCAGATGGACCATTGTCAATATCGCAAATTGCACCTTGTACTAATGGGATAATGCCGCCACCCAAAATCATCATGATAAGGAAAGATGATGCTTTACCAGTATTTTTGCCAAGTCCTGCAATCGCTAAATCGAAAATTGCTGGCCACATAATTGAACAGAAAAGTCCTCCAGAGATCAAGAAATATTTTGCAATATTTTTGTCGGGATAGAAAAGTCCACAAATCATCATAATAATACCTGCAATACCGAAAATCATAAGTGTTTTTCCTGCGTTTTTTCCACCAATAAAACTGATAAAAATAAATATTGCAATCCAAATAGGATAAATATAGAACGAAGTTACGTCTTTGCCACTCATGTTATTTGCGAAAATAATAATCCCAAATGCTATGAACGGAACAATGATCTTTAAAAGTAAATTAACTGCTTTTGAGGTGTTAAAAACGTTGATCCCGCCATTCCAACGTCCAATCATTAGACTTCCCCAATACAGAGAGACAAACGGCGCAATATTGTTTTCTAAAACACTTCCGAATTCGCGAGTATGCAGTAGGGCAGGTAGATTACTAATGATACTAACTTCCACCCCAACGTACAAAAAGATTGCAATCATACCCAAAACAAGTTGAGGATATTTTGTAATTCTGAATTTCTCCGAACCTTCGTCAATTAGCTTTTCTTCTTCTTTTGCAGGATCTTCAATTTTTGAAAATAAGATGAAAAATGCTACCAAAATAAATGCGATTCCTAAAATCACAAAAGGCATTTTAACCGTACTAAGTTTCCCTTTTACGAATTCTTTTGGATAAAGTGTGTTAGCTGCTTCTTTTTTGGTCTCATCAAGTTGTTTAGAATATTGATTAACAAGTTCGTCTGACATATTTTTGTTAACTTCTAGAGTCGCAAGTCCAGCATTTAATTTACTGATTTGATTATTGGCTTTGGCTTCAGTCGCTGTTTTTTCGGCGCTGTCAACATGAGAATCTTTTCCGAGATCAAGTATATTAGTTTCTAATTCAGTTTTTAGAGTTTTGTATTCATAAACTAAAGTTTCGGTTTTGCTAAGATTTGCAGGAAGAGGTTCGCTTTTATTGCCAGTTCCGAATAGTGCAATACCAACAATAATTGGTCCTATTGTCGTTCCTAGAGAGTTAATTCCGCCAGCTAAAGTCAAACGGTGCGCGCCAGTGCTTGCGCTTCCCATTTTAATCGCTAAAGGGTTGGCAACAATTTGCTGTACCGAAAATCCTAATCCAACAACAAACAAAGCCATTAAGAAAAACCAGAAATTGGCAGTTGATGCAGCTGGGAAAAACAAAAATGCGCCAATTGCGGAAATGCTCAATCCAACAGCAAGTGTTTTTTTGTAACCAAATTTTTGTAAAATATCACTTTTAAGGGAAATGATGAAAAATATTACGGATCCAACAAAATAGGCGGCGTAGAAGGCCCAAGCGACCAGTTGCGACTGTAATTGTGATAATACAAACCATTTTTTGAAAACGGGAATCAGAATGTCATTGCTCGCTGCTACAAATCCCCAGAAGAAGAATACAATAACCAAGGACAAAAACTGTCTCCACTTGGTTTGTTCGTTATGTTGACTCATTTAATAAAAATATGTTAAACAAATATAATTATTTATTAATAAGATAATACTTGTTTAAAACATTTTTAATTTTTTCATACACAACGGATTTTAATTCCGTCATTGATAAGTTGGGTTCGTAGATGCCATTAAAATAGGCTTTGGCGCATCCAGGATAACCTTTTTTATTGTTAAAAGGAAACATTTCTTTTAGGCCCACAAATGTGAAAGCCGCGATAGAAAACTTATGTTTTGTAGCTAAAATAAAAGCTCCATCTTTAAAATTATCCAAAATAATAGACGTGTCATCTGGCACACCACCTTCGGGGAAGATGACAATACTGCAACCTTCTTGCATTTTTTCGGCACAACGTCGATAGACATCAGCACGACTTCTGGCATTGCTTCGGTCAACCATTATACATGTTCTTTTATAAATGGTTCCGAAAATCGGAATCTTCACCAACTCTTTTTTACCAACGAAACAAAGCGGATGATTTGGTAACAAAATCAGCATCAACATAATATCCATGATCGAAGTATGATTGGATACAAATACATATTGTTGGTTTTTGTTGAGATTTTGCTTAGAAAGATTAATGCGTTTATAACGCATACCCATGCCGTAATACATGCAATATGCCCACATACGGATAAAGAAATAACAATATCTGTAATGACTTTTTCTAAAAGAAAGGATATAGACTGGGATTCCCCAAAGTATGGTGAATATAAGTCCGATGATTACCATCCAAACGCGCCAAAGTATATTAAGAATTGCTGCCATTTTAATTATCCATTAAAGATCACTTTCTTTTTGATGCTGTAGTTAAGTACAGAAACTGTTACAATTGCAGCGATTTTACTAATCATTTCTGGAGAGAAAGTGAAAATCTTGATGCTAAAATAACTCGTAAAGACGTAATGGAAAAATATTTGGAATAAGGTTAAACTTAATATAGTTGATATAAAAGAAACGATCATAAAGTACATAAACTCTCGACGTTTTGAGTGTTTTCCTCTTTCAAAAACAAACCAAATGCTCAAAAAATAATTAGTAATAATACCACAACAAGTTGATAAGATGTTACTCAAAGGATATTTTATGCCGTAAAGATTATATTCCCAAGTTGCAATTTTGGGGATGTTAACGCTAAATAATTTGAAGCTGCCGATTTCTACAATGGCGCTTAAACCTCCAGCGATGATAAAAAACAAAATCTGTTTTTGTTTTAAAAGTAAATCTTTCATTTGGTGCAAATTTAAACTTTTAATGTTAAAATATTAAAACAGTTTTTTTAAGATTATGAGAACCAAAAATTATGTATTTATCAGACTTTTATAAGATCTTATAAGCTTAAACCCAATAGAATTGCGGTAAAATAAACGAAAATGACGATGAAACCTAGAAATATTGAATGGTTTATTATTTATAAAAACATTAAAATATTTAAAATAATATTAAAAAATGTTATTTTATTTTGATATTAATTCTAAAAATGTATCTTTATTCTAAGAATAACGCATTTGAAGTGTGTGTGCTGTTTTCCACTTATTTGTATGTTGTTCTTCGATATTTTTAACACAATACAATAGAAATATATTATGAAAAAGCCTCCAAGTTATAGAAAATTTCAGCCTCAGTTGAAAAAAATTGAGGAGCTTGAAAAGAATAATTCGACTTTCAAAAGAATCTATTCTGAGTACGAACTAATGTCCGACGAACTGTGGGAGATAGAAAATGACGAGAAAAATTCGGTGCCGGACGATTTTATTAATGCTATACAATTGCAAACCGAATATCTCGAAGAAGAGATTAATAATTGGCTGACGAATATCACGCCAAGAGATAATGACGCCTAATATATTATTTACAGAATAATTTCCTACTTTTACAGGCCTAATTTATTTATAAAATATATGATTGCAATTGTAGATGGAGGTTCTACTAAATGCGATTGGGTTATCCTAGAACATGATGGTAAAGAGGTCTTTAAAACAGAAACCATCGGTTTTAATCCCAATATTATCTCACCAGAACTTATTGCGCCCGAAGTCGAAAATAACAAAGCCTTGATGTCTGTTGCTAGCGATATCAAACATGTATTTTTTTATGGCTCTGGTTGTGGCTTGCAAAAAAATAGAGAAATTGTCCAAAAAGAATTTATTAAAGTTTTCAAAAATGCTTACGTAACAGCAAAGGAAGATCTTGTAGCAGCAGCTTATGCAGCATATCGAGGTTATCCTGAGATTGTATGTATTCTGGGGACAGGTTCTAATTCTTGTTATTTTGATGGAGAAAAACTAAGGACAGAATTGCCGTCCTTGGGCTTCTTAATAGGAGACGAAGGTAGCGGCAGCTCACTTGGGAAGCAACTCGTGCGTCATTTTTTTATGAAAAAATTACCACCAGATTTACACAATCAGTTTGCGGAAATCTATCAACTTAACATCGAAGATTTGTTACAGAATATGTATCACAATCCTCGTGTTAATGCTTATTTTGCAGATTTTACAAGATTTATTGTTGATCGCAAAACGCATCCATATTTTCAACAATTTGTATATAAAGAACTTAGAAACTTTTTAGAATTTCAGGTTCTTCCTTATAAAGAATGTCGCAGTAGCGAACTCAACTTCATCGGATCGATCGCTTATTTTTTCGAAGATATTTTGAGAGCTGTTGCAGCAGAATTTCATTTCACGGTGGGTGATATCGTACAACGACCAATAGAAAGTCTTGTTAACTACCACCGCGACTATATTTTACCAAAACTTTTACCCTAAGTTTTGCGTTTATCAATTATTGTAGAAGGGAATTTTTTAATTAATTAAAAAAATTAGTATGCCGAAACAAAATCAAAAAGATTTAAATGCTTTTAACAAAGCTGCTTTAGATTATCATAAAGCCGAACCAAAAGGAAAAATCGAAGTTGTACCATCTAAGCCGCACTCGTCTCAAAGAGATTTGAGTTTGGCGTATTCGCCAGGTGTTGCTGTGCCTTGTATGGAAATCCACAACAATCCGCAGACTGTCTATGATTACACTGCGAAAGGAAATTTGGTCGCAGTTATTTCTAACGGAACTGCAGTTCTTGGACTTGGCGACATTGGTGCGGAAGCATCAAAACCAGTTATGGAAGGTAAAGGTCTTCTTTTCAAAATATTTGCAGACATCAATGTTTTCGATATTGAGATTGACGAAAAAGATCCAGATAAATTCATTGAAATTGTAAAAGGAATTGCGCCAACTTTCGGTGGAATTAACTTAGAAGATATTAAAGCGCCAGAAGCTTTCTATATCGAACAAAGATTAAAGGAAGAGCTTAATATTCCTTTGATGCACGACGATCAACATGGTACGGCGATTATTTCTGCGGCGGCATTAATCAACGCTTTAGAAATTGCAGATAAAAAAATTGATGAAGTTAAAGTTGTTGTTAATGGCGCAGGTGCCGCGGCAATCGCCTGTACTAAATTATATATCGCATTGGGACTTTCTAAAGAAAATGTCTTGATGTGTGACTCAAAAGGTGTTATCAATCATAAAAGAACAAACCTAACACCAGAAAAAATCGATTTCATTGCAGAAACTGATATTGAAACGTTGGAAGATGCTCTAAAAGGAGCTGATGTTTTTGTTGGTTTATCAAAAGGAAATGTGATGTCGCCAGAGATGTTGTTAAGCATGGCAGACAATCCAATTGTTTTTGCATTGGCAAATCCAGATCCAGAAATCGATTACAACTTAGCGGTTGAGACCAGAAAAGATGTTATTCTGGCTACAGGACGAAGCGATTTTCCTAATCAGGTGAATAATGTTTTGGGCTTCCCATATATTTTCCGTGGTGCGTTGGATGTACAAGCAACAGGCATTAACGAAGCGATGAAGTTGGCGGCGGTTCGTGCTTTGGCGGCATTAGCGAAGGAGCAAGTTCCTGAGGTTGTGAAGTTGGCTTATAATATTAAGCAATTGCATTTTGGAAGAGACTATTTTATTCCGAAACCTTTTGATAGTCGTCTTTTGACAAGAGTTTCTATGGCAGTTGCAAAAGCAGCGATGGAAAGCGGTATTGCGAAAAGTCCAATTACGGATTTTGAAGAATACGAAAATAATTTGCTAGATCGTATGGGACGTGACGAGCGTCTAATCCGTATGATGCAGAGTCGCGCAAAGTCTAATCCGATGCGTGTAACTTTGGGTAATGCTGAAGAATATAATGTTTTGAAAGCTGCTCAAATTCTTTTGGAAGAAGGTATTGCAAAACCAATTTTGTTGGGTGAGAAGAAATTCATCAAACAACAAATGGAAAAATATAACATCAATATCGATGTGCCGATTGTTGATCCGATGGATGATGATCAGGAAGAAAATCGTGTTAAATATCGCGAGACACTTTGGAAACTTCGTCAACGTAAAGGGATGAATGAGTATAAAGCGAAACTTTTTGTGCGCCAAAGAGATTATTTTGGACCTTTGATGTTGAAACATGGTGATACAGATGCGTTGATTGTTGGCTTTTCTAAAAATTATTCTTCGGTTTTAAAACCAATTTTAGAAGTTGTCGAAAAAGAAAAAGGCGTTGACAAAGTGGCTGCGATGATGATGATTTTAACAGAGAAAAAACCAATTTTCTTTGCTGATACGTCAATTAATCAAAATCCTACTGCTGAAGATTTGGTGAATATTGCTAAAATGTCAGAAATGACGGTTAAGACTTTTGCTATTGAACCAAGAATTGCAATGTTGTCGTTTGAGAATTTTGCAGCAATTTCTGAAACTTCGAAAAAAGTGGCAAAAGCGGTTTCTATTCTGCATGAGAAATTCCCGAAAATGATTGTTGATGGCGAGATACAACCAGATTTCGCAATGAATAGTGATCATTTAAGCGATTATCCTTTCTCAAAATTGGGTGCAGAACCAGCAAATGTTTTTGTATTTCCAAACTTAGAAAGCGCGAATTTATCATATAAAATTATTCGTGGGATGAAGATGGCGCAAGTTGTAGGTCCAATTTTAATGGGACTAAAACAGCCAGTGCATGTACTACAAATGCGCTCTAGCGTTGACGAAATTGTGAATTTGGCGACAATTGCAGTTTTAGATGCACAAAGAAGACAAGTGAAATAAGAATTAATTATTTTCAAAAAATAGATAAAGCGGGACTTCGGTTTCGCTTTTTTTATTAAGAATTTTTATCAATTTTAACAAGATTTTTTAATTCTCGTTTCGAATTAATATATTAGCAAATTGTTAATTAGATTATGATTTATTCATTAAAAGGAATAGTGGAGGAGTTAACGCCGACTTATGCCGTAATAGACGTCAATGGCGTTGGTTATTATGTTGGTATTAGCTTACAAACTTCGCAAATGTTGAAGCTTGGTACACACCACAAACTTTATATACAACAGATTATTCGAGAAGATGCCCATTTGCTGTTTGGCTTTAACACACTTTTGGAAAAAGAAATGTTCAATCTCTTAATTAGTGTTAATGGTGTAGGTGCAATTTCGGCACTTATCCTTTTGTCATCGTTGACCTTAGAAGAGACTGCTTCTGCAATCCAAAATGGACAAAGCATTGTTTTACAAAAAGTGAAAGGCATCGGTACCAAAACTGCCGAACGTATTATCGTCGATCTTAAAGATAAGGTAGCCAAATTTGGGCTTTCGTCAGAAAATATTTCTCAATTCGTAGATAATAAAGTTAAAGATGAGGCGTTAACTGCTTTAGAGGTTTTAGGTATTTCTAAAAAAATGTCGGAGAAGATTGCGGATCGTATTCAGAAGAAAAATCCAGAAGTTTCTGTGGAAGATTTGGTAAAAGAAATTTTAAAAAACATTTAACATTTTTTGTGTTTTAGATAATACAGATGTAAAAAGAGAAGATAGTGAGGAGAGAGTTTTACTTTAAAAAGATTTTTGCATTATTGTTGGTTTTAGTTGGATGCATACAAGCAATTGCACAAGAAAAACCGAATGATAGTGTCAATATCAAAAATCATTTCAATTTAGCAAGTCCTATTCGATACGAGGCATTTTACGATGTCAAAGAAGGGATTTATTATTTGTATCCAAAGATTGGGAATACTACGGTTGGTAATCCGTTGGTGATGACTTTTGATCAATATCGTAACTATATGTTGCAGAATCAATTGAAGTCTTATTTTCAAGAAAAATCGGATAACAACAATTTAGCAAACCGAAAAGATCAAGCTGATGCTAAGAAGAAAGGTCTTTTGCCAAGCATCACAATCCGAAATAAAATTTTTGAAAACATTTTTGGAAGTAATAAAATTGAATTAATTCCTCAAGGTTATGCGTCTTTTGATTTGGGTGTTCTTTTGCAAAAGATTGAAAATCCGCTGATCTTACCACAAAACCGAAACAATTTCACGATTAACATTCAACAAAGAATGCAGTTGGGCTTGACGGGGAAAGTTGGTGAGAATTTGCAGTTAAAAGCCAATTACGATACCCAAAGTGGTTTTGCTTTCGAGAATAGAATGAACTTGATGTGGCAAGCAAAAGGATCGTGGAAGGATTTACAATCTAAAGGTCTCGATGACAAAACGACGGGTGGCGAAGATAAAGTCATCAAAAAAGTCGAGTTTGGTAATGTTAGTATGCCGCTTTCTACCAGTTTGATTCGTGGGGCGCAATCGCTTTTCGGTCTTAAGACGGATTTCCAGTTGGGTAAGACCACGGGTACTTTTGTGTTTTCGCAACAACAAGGTGAAGCTCGTAATATCGTTGTACAAGGTGGTGGCGCGATTAGCACTTTTAAAGTTAATGCTTATGATTATGAAGATAATCAACACTACTTTTTAGGACATTACTTCTATGAGAACTATGATAAAACTTTACAAAGCTACCCGACACTTAGTACAAGAATTAACGTAACAAGACTCGAAGTTTGGGTTTTAGATCAAGGTTCTGCTAATCTTCAGGATCAAAAAAGTATTATTGGTATCCGCGATTTGGGCGATGGTGCAGATGCCTATCCGAGTAATACGCAAAATGGTTTGTACAATGCTGTTACAGGTTTAGGCGCAGGTTTGCGAGATGTTGGTACCGCATATAATACTATTAATGGACAGAACTTACCTAATGCGCAAGGTGGTACAGAACCTTATATTGATGGCGAGCAATTTATTTTTAATAGAAAAGCAAAGCGACTTAATCCCGGTGAGTACAAATTCAATCCACAATTAGGTTATATTTCCCTTAACCAAAGATTAAATGATAACCAATTCTTAGCAGTTTCATACTCATATACAATTGCAGGATCGGATCAAGTGTATAAAGTCGGAGAATTTTCGGAAGAAAGTTCGGTTCTTGTAACTAAAATGTTGAAGTCAAACACCATGGTGAAAACAACGTCGCCAATGTGGGATTTGATGATGAAAAACATTTATCCGATGAATGCTAACCAAATTCAGCAAGAAAATTTCTTATTGAATGTCTACTATCGTGATAATTCTTCTGGAGGTAAGGTTAACTATTTGCCAGGTATCACAACGCCAGATAACAACTTATTGAAAACCGTGAACTGGGATCGATTAAATCTAAACAATGACGTCCAAGCAGAAAATGGTGTTTTTGGTGATGGTATTTTTGACTTTGTGCCAGGTCTTACGATTGAACCTGAGCAAGGAAAATTGATTTTCACTAAAGTACAGCCTTTTGGTAAGACAATGTCGGATCTTATAGAAAGTCTTCCTAATAGTAATAGTATTGATGCTAAACAATATGTTTATACTGACCTATATACCAAATTAAAAGAAACTGCCAAGCAAAGCAACTTAGCGCAACGATATACAATTGAAGGACGCTACAAAGGAGCACAAGGTCAAGGGATCTCGATGGGTGCTATTAACGTACCACAAGGATCGGTACGTGTTACAGCTAACGGCGTACAATTGACGGAAGGTGTAGACTATACGGTTGACTATATGTTGGGTACTGTAACGATTATTAACGAACAAGTTAAGCAATCAGGACAAGCCATCAACATTTCTATGGAAAACCAGATGACGTTTAATACCCAAAGAAAACGTTTCTTAGGATTAAATTTAGAACGTCGTTTTAATGATCATTTGACTGTTGGTGCAACCGTTGTTAACTATGCAGAAAGACCTTTAACTCAAAAAGTGAACTTTGGTCAAGAAGCTGTTAATAACACGATGGCAGGTTTCAATATTTTGTATAATAACGAACTTCCTTTCCTAACAAGATTAACGGATAAAATTCCATTTATCAATACAGAAGCGCCTTCTAATTTAAACTTTAAAGCAGAAGCAGCTTATTTAATTCCAGGTCAGAATAAAGGAACTAACGACCAATCTTATATTGATGATTTTGAACAAACAACTTCAAAAATTTCATTAAAAGAGCCAAGTTTGTGGAGCATCGCTTCTAAACCAGAACTTAATAAAACAGATCCAATTTTTGCAAATGCAGGATTGAACGATGATACACAAAATGGTTATGGTAGAGGTCTGACATCTTGGTATAACATTGACCCGAGATTCTACGGAGTTGGTGGTAAAGCGCCAAACGGTATTAATGCACAAGTCTTATCAAATCACCGTTCGCGTCGTGTTATGATGTCCGAATTGTACAACGAAAGAGATTTTGTAGCTGGAGAACAAACCATGTTGACAACTTTTGACGTGAGTTTTTACCCAAGTCAAAGAGGTCCTTATAATGTTAATCCATTAGATGAAGCAGCTAACCAACGTTGGGGAGGTCTAATGAGATCAATCGGTGTATCTAATTTTGTTAATTCGAATATCGAATATGTTGAGTTTTGGATGATGGATCCTTATGCGGATGGTAATAATCTAGGAAATGATCCAAAACTATTATTACAATTGGGTAACGTATCAGAAGATGTCCTTAAAGATGGTAAACTTCTTTACGAAAACGGAATGCCAACAACTTCTAACCCAACGCAGACAACAAGCTCTGGCTGGGGAAGTCAACCAACGCAATTCCCGATTCTATATGCTTTCTCGACAGAAGGTGATGAGAGAACGCAACAAGATTTAGGTTACGACGGTCTTAATGATGAAGCTGAATCTTCGAAGTTTGGCGTGTCATTTAATAACCCAGTGACTAATGAGTTGGATCCAGCATCGGATAACTTTGTATTCTACATGTCGGATAAATTCCAAGGGACATTGGCTTCTTCTCTTATTGATCGTTATCGTTATTTCCGTAACCCACAAGGTAACTCACAAGCTAATACTTTAGAAGTTGCTACGCAGTTACCAGATGCAGAAGATGTTAATAGAGATTATAACTTAGATCAAAGTGAAGATTACAACCAATACACAATTGACTTAGCAAAAGACAAATTAGTTCTTGATGGGACAAACAAAATTGTTGACATCAAAGAAGTAAATGTTAAGTTTGAAAATGGTCAAAATTCTAAAGTTAAATGGTATTTGTTCAGAATTCCGGTTTCTCAATATGATGATAAGTCTTTAGGAGGAAATGCTGACGCTGCAATTCTTAATAACGTGAGATTTGCCAGAATGATCCTTAAAGGTTTTGAACAAACTTCTACTTTAAGATTTGGTACGTTTGATTTAGTAAGATCAGATTGGAGAAAATATACAAATAGATTAGCTTATAACAATCCTGCAGACGATCTTAATGAAGGACAATCGATTACTAATATTAGTAAGTTCGATGTAGGAAGCGTGAACTTAGAAGAAAATGCTTTAGGAAAACCACCTTATGTATTGCCTCCAGGTATCGATAGACAAGTATTAAGTGGTAACGCTGGTGCGCAAAGACAAAATGAATCTTCGCTTTATATGAAGGTTAATAATTTAGGAAAAGAAGCAAGAGGTGTATTCAAAAATACAAATCTTGATATGCGTCGCTACAAAAAGTTAGAATTGTTTGTACACGCCGAAGATCTTAAAAATGTGATGAATACAAGCGTTGATCCTGATGCTAAATTCTTCATTCGTTTTGGATCAGATGCTACGGATAACTATTATGAGTACGAAGCTTCATTAAAATATACGGCGCAAAATGCAACGTCGCCATTAGATATTTGGCCAACCGAAAACCAAGTTAATCTAGCGATTGAAGAATTTGTTAATGCGAAAATGAAGCGTGACGAGCTGGTGAAAGATAATGCGCCAGGAATCAAACTCGACACACGTTACGAATATCCAGACTATAAACCAGATGGCGATAACAAAAAAATCTTTATTAAAGGTCGTCCGAGTTTAGGGAACGTAACTAATATTTTAATTGGTGTTAGAAATAACAATGGCGCAGGATCTAACAGAGGAATGATGGCTGGGCAACAAAAAGATTTAATACTTTGGGTTAACGAGATTCGCCTTTCCGAAATTGAAAATAAAGGTGGTTATGCAGGTAACGCTTCCCTTAACTTTAACTTAGGAGACTTTGCTTTAGTTAATGCTAATGCAGCTTATTCATCAGTTGGATTTGGAGCAATTGACCAAAAACCTTCAGAAAGAGCGCAGTCATCTAACTCGACATTTAGTATTAATACAACAGTTAATGTGGACAAATTCCTTCCTGAGAAAGTTGGTATGAAGATTCCGCTTAACTACTCGTATACGCAAACCATCGAAGATCCTAAATATAATCCGCTTGATAATGATGTGGAGTTGACGAAATCGCCTAACGAAGAAGATCTTAAAAAAGTGGTTAGAACATACAGTCAGCAACGTAGCATCGGTGTGGTTAACATGCGTAAAGAACGTATGAATCCTAACAAAAAACCAAAATTCTATGATGTAGAAAACTTGTCTTTAACAACGATTTATAACGATGATTACTTCCGTGACATCTATACAAAACGTAATTACAGACAATACTTAAAAGGATCGATTGAGTATAATTATAACTTCAAACCGTTTGTCTTACGTCCATTTAACAAAATGATTAGCGATACGGCGAAGTCTTACAAATATTTGAGATGGATAAAAGAAGTTAACTTCAATCCTGTACCGACGAGATTGTCTTTCAGAACAATGTTGGACAGAAATTATAACGAATTAGAATTTAGAAATATTGATGCATTAATAAATGGAAATATTGATAATGCTAATACGATTCGTAACCGCACATTCTACTTCGGATGGCAGTATAGTTTAGGATTTAATTTCACAAAATCTTTAAAAATGGAAATTAACTCTGAAACCAGAACGCTTAATGATAATCTCTCAGTGTATGATATGAATACAAGCAGTATTTTCGGAAATCCTTTCAGAGCGGGACGTCCAGTACAGTATAATCATAGAGTACAACTTAATTATCGTTTGCCGTTTGAGTATTTACCGTACTTGGATTTCATTAATGCAGAATTAGGTTACAGCTTCCAGTATAATTGGAATGCAAGATCATCGGCACTTCGTAATTTCCAAAATCCTGAAACAGGTGCTATCGAAAGTCTTGGTAATGTTGGTCAAAACACGAATACGATTTTGGCGACATCGACTGTTGATGTACCGAAGTTTTTAGGTAAGTTTAAATACTTCCAAAAGATATCGGAAACGATGTCTAAGAGAAAGCAAGAGATTGACTCACTTAACAATGTGTATTCTCAGAACTTCTTGAAGAAAGGTAAAAAGAAAGAATTCAAAGCTTATAAGTTTAAGAATAAGTTGTCACCTTTCCAAGCGGTTGCTTATGCATTAACATCGATCAAGCAGTTGGATGTTAATTATAATGAGAACAATGGTATTGTGTTACCAGGTCTATTGTCAGCACCTAACTTCTATGGTGTTGGACAAACACTTGGTGGACCAACTATTGGATTCTTGTTAGGATCTCAGGCGGATATACGTCGTCTTGCCATCGAAAGATCTTGGATTTCGAGATCAGACTATATGACCGATGCTTATACGGAGATGACGACGCGTAACCTGACTGCTAACCTACAGGTGATGCCAGTTAATGATTTCAGAATCGATTTCAATGTGTTGCAAAACTACTCGCGTAACTTTATGCAGACCGGTTTTAATGTCAATCCAGATCCTGCTTTCTCATTTGGTTCAGAGATGATAACACACTCAAGTACGGCTTGGACATTTGGTACAGCCTTTACAGATGGCGCAGCACTTTATGATAAGATTAAAGAAAATGCGAGACTCATTTCTCAAGAATTAGGAGGCGCCGCAACGGCTACAGGTTATGCAGATGGTTATGACATTTCTAATGCCTATGTATTAATTCCGGCTTTCAAAGCCGCAGTAGAAGGTAAGTCACCGAAACAATTAGGTAGCGTAAGAAAATCTGGCTTCCCACTTCCTAACTGGAAATTAACTTACAGCGGACTTAAGAACCTTCCGATTGTTAATAGTCAATTCTCGAAGTTTGATGTGTTACACAGTTATTCATCAACTTATACGATGGCAGGTGTACAGTCAAATATCGATTACTTTAACAGAAAATCAGCTGGCGAAAGAGATGTTAATGGCAATTATATTAATCCGTATACTTTCTCACAAGTAGGATATGTTGAGTCTTTCTCTCCGCTTATCGGTATTGATGTCACGATGCGTAACAATATGCAGTTCCGTGCATCGTATAACAGAGACAGAGCTTATATGTTAGGATTGATCAATCATACCCTGACCGAAGATATGGGAACGGAGTACGTTGTTGGTTACGGTTATATTCTTAAAGATCTAAAACTAAAAATCAACTTCAAAGGAAGACCTCGAGATATTAAGAGTGATCTTAACATAAGAGCAGATTTAGCTTTAAGAGATAATAAAACAAGAATCACAAATATTTTAATTGACGATTCTCAAGTAACGGGAGGACAAAAGTTATTGACATTAAAATTATCAGCAGATTATAATATGTCACAAAACTTTAACCTGAAATTCTTCTACGACCAAATGGTTACAAAGTATAAGATTTCAACAGCCTTCCCGCTGTCAACAGTTAGAGCAGGGCTTACCGCAACATTTACATTTGGTGGAGCAGGAGGAGGCTTCTAATGATAAATTAAAATCATAAAAAACGCATTAGTATTTCTAATGCGTTTTTTATGAATATTAAAGATGAGGTAACTATTATTTAGATTACTTATATTTTTAAAATTAAGTTGTGGTATATCGAAAATCTAATTAAATTTGTATCAAACAATAAATCGTAATGAATACACCAGCAGAACTAAAGTACACGAAAGACCACGAGTGGGTAAAATTTGAAGATAATGTAGCAACAATCGGAATTACAGATTTTGCACAAAGCGAATTAGGAGACATCGTATTTGTAGATGTAGACACAGTAGATGATGACTTAGCTGCAGGTGACGTATTCGGAAGCGTAGAAGCTGTAAAAACAGTTTCTGATCTATTCTTACCAGTTGACGGTACAGTTATCGAGTTCAACGAAAAATTAGAAGACGAGCCAGAATTGCTTAACTCAGATCCATACGGAGATGGTTGGATCATCAAGTTACAACTAAAAGATGGAGCAGATCTTTCTTCATTATTATCAGCAGAAGATTATCAATCAATCGTTGGATAAATATCGCAACATATTTAAAAAATATATAATGCCCATTTATTGGGCATTTCTTACGTATATGCTACTTCGGCCAGGCATCGAAAACAAAGAGTATTCATTCATGTTTCCTGGCATCGATAAGGTTTTACATTTTAGCATTTTTGGATTTTTAGGCTTTTGCATTTTGGCTTCCTTTCCAAATATCAAAAAATCGACTTACCTACTAATAGGTTTAAGCTACGCATTACTCACCGAAATCTTACAAGAATTTATGGGCTTCGGTCGATCGCTAGAGATTTTAGATCTGTTTGCAGATATGGCAGGTTTCAGTTTAGCCATTTTCGTTTACAACCAAATTTCCAAACGACTTCCTTAATTTTTATTTTTTCTATTTCGGGCAATCCTCGCGCCTTTCTGAAGTCCTTGCTAGCTCGGTCGGGCTGTCCGCTGTATCTTGTGAGCTTCGCTCGGACGTCTATGTTACGCTGCTCCTTCGTCGCGTCGTAACACCGCCGCCTTGCTCCGCTCCAAGGATGCCGCTTCCATCCCTATTGCAGATTCGGGATAATTATTGAATTACGATTTTCAATTTTAGATTTCCGATTTTTAATTTAGAATTATGAATTATGAATTATGAATTATGAATTATGAAT